>CAIWHS010000685.1 GCA_903912515.1 uncultured Planctomycetaceae bacterium | reverse complement strand
CGTGCCATGCTCGCCATCAGGCTCCCTCGCCGGCAAGGCGAATCCAAAGCGCTTTGTAATAACGCAAAAATTCAACACATGCCGAAGCATCTCCCGGTGTGCGCCCTACTTCAATGAGAGTGTACCGATCGTAACCTTCCCTTTTGAGCAGGCTAAAAAGCTCTGCGTAAGGGTAAGACCCGCCATCATTCTTAAATAGATCGTTAATATGGCACGACTTGATGTATGGTTTGAGAAGTTCAAATGATGCCCTGACGCTGCCGTTTTTCACATCGCTAGGGTTGCTGTTCCAGGTTACGCCGGCACTAGGGTGGTCGCAGTGCCTCAAAATGGCCTGCATATTGGCAGGCTCTTGGGTCCCGTTACCATGAACCTCCACCCAAATCTCGACTTTGGCACTAGCAGCATTTTCAGCGCAAGCTCTCACAGAATCGCCGATGCGCTTCAAAGTGTCCGACTGCTTCTCGCCTTTGTTAAAACCGTTTGGGCGCACTTTCACGCCCTTACCCCCTAAGTCAGCCACCAACTCCACAAAGCGTTTGCAGTCATCGATATTCTTTTTCAAAATGGTCGAATCTGCCGAATGAAACTCGCAAACCGAGCCACAACCCCAGAAAACGATACCTGAATCAGCAAAACGCTTCCGCGCCTCTGCACGCTGTTCACCACTCAAGGTTGGTTCGACCCCATGCTTATGGGTTGTCCGAAGTTCAATGGCAGAGACTCCCCCCTCCTTCGCAACCTTCAAAAGTTCGGCAAGCGTAAAATCCTTGCCAATGTTGTAACTCACCAACCCCAAACCAAATGCCGGCTTAGGCAGTGAGGCAAAATTGGAGGTGGGGCCTGCAGATGCCGAATTATGCAGGGCCGCCAACCCTGGAACCACCGTCATTCCAGCCAAAGCCTTCCTACGGGAAAGCCCGCACTTCGCACTTTCAGTCCTGCTCATTTTTCGCCCCTCTGGTTTTCAGCGTGCGGAAAATCCCAATCCTTTGCCACAAACTACCCAAACTACCAACTAATCAAAAATAAGGCATTGCTTGGCTTCGGATCCCGTTGGCTAGTAGCAACCTCTCGGCCGATGGGAATATAATAATTATTCGAATTACAATCTCAGCCTCATTGGGGCAAAGGCCATGGCCAGCACCGTACCAGCGCCCCCCTCAAGTCGCACGGCGGAAGCCCAAGGGCGGGAAATTCTTGCTGCCATAAATCAAGCCTCCGATGTAATTCGTGTGCGTGAATGCCTGAGGGGAAGCCTTTGGGCGCTTTCGGCTGTAGTCGCCTCCCTGGCTTTTTGCCTGCTCATGCTTCGCTTGGCAGGTGCAGGAAGCCTGCCCCTGCGATTGGTTTGGCTAGCAGGATTTGGTGCCAGCTGCTGGGTTGTCATCCAAAAGGTATTAAGTCCCTTACTTTTTAAGATTCATCCACTTTATGCTGCCCATGAAATTGAAAAGCAACTGCCTGGTTGCAAAAACAGCCTGATCAATTGGCTGGATTTGCAAAACAGCAACTTGCCCCCGGCTGTGAAGACTGCGGTTGCCAACCGGGCCTTGCGGGAGTTGGAAGGTGTTGAGACCGGTGAATTGGTCCGGGAAACCAGCCAACCATCAAAAGCCAAATGGGTGTTGGGTAGTTCAGTCCTTGCACTGATACTGCTGGCCGCCACCAGCCGGGGAAACCTGCTCAACCGAATGGGTGAGGCCTTCCTGCCATTTGATGGTGGTGCGTTTTTTCAACGCACTCAGATTACCCTTTTGGAACCCAAAAATGGTGACGGAAGCATCCGCCTTGGGCAGGATTGCCAATTTCGGGTGCTTTTGGGGGGAGAGATCCCAGCCGAGGGATCCGACCAAGCCCCCACATTGGAATACTGGCACCAGGAAAAGGCACAGCCACAATCAATCTTGTTTCTGACTGAAAAAGACCCTGATGGCAGATCCGTATGGTCGGCAGTGTTGCACAGGGATCAAGTACTACAGGGATTCTGGTTTAAGGTGAAAGCCGGTGATGCCGAAACCGCCACCCACCGGATTGATGTGCGACTTGACGCTTTCCTCGAAAAAATGGAAGCGGTGGTCACTCCACCAACTTATTTGGCGCAGAAACCGTACCCCGCTGAAAACCTTGATTTATCTGTTATCACTGGCAGCACCATCAACTTAAAAGGAATTTCCAGTCAAAATTTGGACCGGGTAACAGTCCTTTTCAGCCGGATGGGGGTCCAAGGAAAACCGGATCGCATCCTTGGGAAAGTTTCGCCTGATGACCCAAGAGTACTGACCGCCTTTTTGCCCGCTGTCAGCGATGGCATTTACAGCCTTGAGCTAACCACTCGAGAGGGCGATGTGGCCATTTCTCCGCCACACAACCTGAAGGTGGTGGCCGACTCCTTGCCTGCAATTCAATTGCAAAGTCCTAACAAAGAAGCAGTCGAGGTACGCATCCAAGACAAACTGGACATTCAAATCGAGGCAACCGACGACCATGGCCTTGCCTCGGTGGCCGCCACTTGGATTGCGGGAAATGGCACTAAGGTACCGCTCCCCATGGGTGCAAACCCTGGACTGAGCGCTGCCGCAAACGAACAGAAAAAGTCGATAAAAGCAGCTTGGAAAATTGACCCTCAAGCCCTCCCCTTGCCTGATGGCAAAACAGTTCCCGTTCAGCCTGGCGCCACCTTCGTGGTCGAAATTGAAGCACACGACCACCAACCCGATGGCATAGGCAAAACCAGTCGTCAGATAAAAATCACCGTACCCCGCAACCAAACACAAGTTCGAGTCCTCCAGCCCGAAGGTGGCCACAAGACCTTGCGCAAGGGGCAACCACTCTTCGTTAGCGCAAGGATCACCGGCCGCATTCCAAAGCCCGACGATGGCGATGCCCCCCGAATTTTGATTCGTCATGGTGAAGATGATGCGCCCAACAACTTTTTACCGCTTGATCCCCCCAAAGAGGGCGGACTAGACGGCATGTGGAGCGCAGTGATTCAGGCAGATAAGGTAGCCACAGGCATTTGGTATCAAGTCGCCGCGGGGGATGGGGTCTCACCGTATTACCGGGTGGAAATCCCCGCCATTTTGGCGATGAAATCCTTGAGCGGGCAAGTGATTCCTCCACCTTACACCGGGTGGAAACCGGTATTGGTGAAGGAACGAAAACTGCGCGCCCTGCGTGATAGCACCGTTGAGTTGAAAGTCGAATCAACCGTTATCAATTCCAGAGGCACATTGAGACTGACTGGGGTCGACGGCCAAACCAAGGATTTGGTCATGGCCAATGATCCCCAACGACCGTCCTTCCTTTCCATCCGGTTTCCGCTCAACCAAACTGGCACCTATCAACTCCTCATGACTGCCGATGACCAATCTTGGAAAGACGCAACCCCTTTCCCGATTGAACTGGTGGAAGACGCTGCTCCAAGCATTGAACTGATCATGCCCGGTAAAGATTCCGAGGCATCGGTTGGTGGATCCTTGGCCATTCAGGGTAAGGCCACAGATGATGTAGGTGTGCAGTCGGTAACGCTGCGGGCCCGTGTTATTGATGGGGTAGAACTTGCGGCTATTCCATTTTTGAAAAATAAATCGCTCCGCGACAAGGCGGGGTTGTTACCGCGCCAACTGGAATTTGTCGAAGTATTGGACTTTCAAAAACTCCAAACTGCCGATGGAAAGCCTGCCAATTTGAAGGCAGGGCAAGTGGTTGAATATTGGGCCGAAGTGCGCGATGCCCACCCCGATCCAAAACACCCCTCTGGTTTGTCGCAAAAGTTCAAAGTCACCCTGAAAGAACAGGAGGACCCAAAAAAGGATCAGGAACAGAAACAGCAGGACATCGAGCAAAAGAAAGAAGCAGAAAAAAAGCAGGAACAACAACAGCAAAATAATCAAGGCGAAGGCGAAGGCCAGGGCCAGGGCCAGCCTGACAAGGGTAAGCCAGAACAAAATCAGGAAAAGAACGGCCAAAATAACAAACCCAACGAAAACCCCATGAATGGAATGGGCGAGAAACCCAACCAGCCCATGCCCGGCCAAAAAGACCCGGGAATGGGCGACAAGTCAATGCCAGACCAAAGGGAAAAACCAAATCAAGGCGACAAACCCCAACCGGGGGACAAACCCATGCCCGGTCAGGGCGATGAACCTCTGCCCGGGGAAAAACCACAGCAGGATAACAACCCAAAGACAGGGCAAGGGGAAAAGCCAAATCAAGGCACCCCCATGGAAAATCAGGACCTGAAAGATATTGAAAACCGTATCAAGGATACGCTAGGCGAGAAGCCCGAAAACAAAGATCCAATGCAGGGCGACAAGCCTATGCCCGGTCAGGGCGACAAGCCTATGCCCGGTCAGGGCGACAAGCCTATGCCCGGTCAGGGCGACAAGCCTATGCCCGGTCAGG
>CAIWHS010000684.1 GCA_903912515.1 uncultured Planctomycetaceae bacterium | reverse complement strand
TATCACCTGAAAGCGAAACCGAAGGTTGCCCCCACGCTGGAAATACTGGACAGCGCGGGCAAACGGGTGGCGTTTCTGGATGGTTCGAAGCACAAGAAGAAAAAACCTGGCAATTCACCTGATGGCCAGTTTCCTGAGATTCAGCACCCGGAAATACCAGCAGAGGAGGGGATAAACCGGTTTTATTGGGATCTGAGCCATAGCCCAGCGCGGATCATTCCCAAAGCCTTGGCCGATATGGGCAATCCGGCAAGCGGCGTGCCCATATCGCCTGGGACCTATAAGGCGGTGCTGACTGTGGACGGGCAAAAATCGGAAGGCACATTTGAAGTATGGGCTGACCCGCGGTTGGTATTTCCGGGCCAAACATTGCTTGTGAACAAAATTGATGGGAAAACACCGCCAGCACTTTTGGCTGAATTGAAGGAACAGGAGCAGTTTGCCCTGACTGTTCGGGAATCGATCAGCAATCTCTCTGATACTGTGGTGCGGTTACGCAAGCTGCACCGCCAAGTTGATTTGCAAATTGATTTGCAAAAAGAAGAGGCAAATTCCAAGGAATGGTTAACCCTAGCAAAAGAACTTTCCGGCAAGCTGGAGGCTTTGGAAAAGAAATTGCACAACCCCACGGCCAAAGTGAGTTATGATATTTTGGCGATGCGTGGAGGGGCAAAATTGTATAGCCAATTGGTATGGCTTTACGGCCAAGCAACCGACGGAGACGGTGCGCCGACCCAGGGGATGCGTGAACTGATGGTGGAGCTTGGTAAAGAGCAAGCATTGCTATTAGCTGAATTTAACCAGCTTATCGCCCAAGAACTTGCGAAGGTGAATGCCCTTGGCAAGAAGCTGGAGTTACCTGTGATTTGGTTACCCAAGTGAACCTTGGGGCTTGGCAAGATAGTTGTTTTTGGGTTTAAGCTGTAAGCGGGAAAAACGGATATTAGGCTGGAGTTCATTGGCCCGGGGGGTGTGGATACTTCTTCTCCATCTCCCTGAGCCTTTTGACCTTATTCTCCTGCAGCGAACCGAAACGCCTGCGCTCAAGGTAGAAAGTCTGTACCGAAACCTTGTGACGGTTGCAGGTGTGCTCAATGGATTTGCCTTCCGTGTCTACCTCACGCAAGATCGTCACGATCTGCTCATCTGAAAACCGTTTCTTCATGCTTCAACCCTCACTCGGACAGGGTAAAGGTTAAGCCATCCGGTGGGACTGTTTTAGGGGGGGGCAGGTCAGCGCTCATTATCGTCATCCTGCTCCCTTACCGATCCTTCCCTCGCCTTTTTGTTAAACCCCTTAGCCGATGAAAAATAAAATAATTCTTCTTGACAAGCCGTTTTTTCCAAGCGATCGTGATGGAAACTTTCGTCCCGGCCCGTTCCGCGTGGAGAGACTTGATGTTTTCGTCCCTGCGGCGGCTGTTTGTCCGGGTCCGCATCCAGTCAAGCAGAAGGTTTCCGCAGATTCCTGCCGTCCGCCCCGCCCTGGACCGCCTCGAGGAGCGCCTGGCCCCCGCTGCCAGCCCGTTCGCCATTGGCTCCCCTGTGGGCTTGGCTCCGCTCATCCGCCTGTTTGACAGCGACACCGGGGCGCAGGTCGATCAGATCCGCCCCTTCCAGCCCTCCTACACCGGCGGGATCAACGTCACCTTGGCCGAC
>CAIWHS010000683.1 GCA_903912515.1 uncultured Planctomycetaceae bacterium | reverse complement strand
TTCCAGATCATGGGGAAACGGGTCAGAATAAGCGTAAAACATCAGCCTGCCCTCGTTGGAGATTTGTTGGCACAAACCTCCTTGCAGCCAACCCCCAAAACCTTGCAGAAAAATTCCCCTAACTGTTTACACACCAAGAACATATACACTTGTACAGTTGGCCCTAAGGCCACACTAACTCACACCCCTAAAAATGTTAATTTGACATCGGTTCGGGCGGCGGCCATCAAAATCTGCCCCACCCGTTCGATGGTTTGGCTCAATTGTGCTGCTACTTGGAAAAATTCATGAACATGCCCATGCTTGTGGCCCTCATGGGGGCCTCCCTTTTCCCCGCTCAAGATCTCAAGCCCGTAAGCGAAATCCGCACCCTGCTCGATGCCCAAGTCAAAGCTTGGAATCAGGGAGACCTAGACGGCTTCGTCTCTGCCTACTGGAACGATGACCGTGTCACCTTCTTCTCAGGCGGCGATGTCAGCAAAGGCTTCAAGCCACTCCGCGACCGCTATTTCAAACGCTATAAAGCCGAAGGAAAAGAAATGGGACAACTGGCATTTGAAAACTTGGAAATCGAGCCGGTTGGCCCAGACTTCGCCACAGCTCGCGGTCGCTTCCGGCTGAAAATGAAAGAAGATCAACCCACAGGCCTGTTCACCCTATGGCTTCGCAAATTTCCCGACGGATGGAAGATTGTGCACGACCACTCTTCGGCAGCCGAAAAAAAATGATCCTTATGAAGCTAAATTCCACACCCCAAAAAAAACCACACCGCCCGCGCCACCATTCCCAGCTATCTGTTGCGGGGTGAAGGCTGCGCGAGCGGGTTGTAAGGAGTGAATCATTCGCTCTGATTTAATTACGAGCCGCACACCAAAAAGGTTGTGACAAGAATCAATTTATCAGCAAAAATTGTTCACTTATATCTAGATCAACACAGATAGCCACTTTACACGCAGTATCTGTGCAAGACCCCCAACGAGATTCGAATTTCTGCGAAAAATACGGCGAAATTCAACAATATTTAGAATTTATAACGCAAGGGGAAAGAAATGCAGCAGGGGTTTACCAAAAAATCAGAATTCAGGAAGACTTTCCACCGTTGGATCCATTACCAAATCAATTGAACGCTTGGCTCTCATTTGGGACCATTTACCAGATTTCATTCAACAAACAATTTTTATGCTAGCAAATACAAATGCCACCAATCAGGATCAATCTGTAAATATATAATAATATATAATAGGTGCCGGTAGGGCCAATTTGAACCAAAATGGGTTCCAATTTGGCCCTGGAACAGAAACAGCCTAGAAATGCTTTCCTCTAAAAAAAGTCCCCTGCCCATTTTCCTGCCAAAAAGCCCAAAAGTGATTCTGCTAATGTAGCATTCCTTGAAAAAACCACGAATTTCAACCAATCTCCGACAAATTAGCCAACCATTTATTTTGGCAGGAGCCCGTCGAACCAAGCGTGGATCATTCTCATGGTTAGCTGAAGGATATGCCTAAACCTCCAGAAAACCATCTCTTCCTGCCATAAGCCCTCATAAGCCTTGCCAGATTGCAGCCAACCGCCACCTTCAAGACGTTGATCCGCTTCACCGGATGTCCTTGGGGAATTTCCGCCCTAATTGGTGGTTACTTTTCTTTTGTCTAAAAGTCGCCTCGATTACAATTCCCCGCCTGAAAAGCTAACAGAAAGGTCTGTCACCACCTATCAGGGAAACAGCAAAGCCAAGGCAACTCACTAAGACCGCGCATCCCCATACGCATGACAGATCACACACACCTTAAAAATTTTTGGAAATTTCCCTAAATTTTTTGTTTACACACTAATACATATCTGTGGAGGGCACTTATGAGCACTGAAGACATGTATGACATTTTGATTGATGGCTTGGAAAAAATAAGTTCAGCAGCAGCCTATCTCGGCGTCAGCCGTTCTTATATTTACAAGCTGATTGCCACTGGTGATTTGCCATCAGTCAAAATTGGACATAACCGCCGTGTTCCAATTCGGGCGGTTCGTGATCTAGCCCTAACTAATTTGGTGCAGGTCGATTTCGATAAATCGATTCGGGACCAATAAAAACAGGCTTCCGCGTCAACGGAAGCCTGTGAATTTTCTTTTCATTTTTACAGGAGAATTTCGATGAGCAAACCAAAATCATCCAATGATATTTATGCAACTGGAGATAAATTTCCACCAATAGAAAAGGTGATTGAACCTGATCCGATTCATCAATTTAAGGACGAGTCCCCCAATCCATTCAATCCGGAAAAATTCCGAATCAAACAGGACTTTCAATCCGCTCTGGGAGTAAAAAAACTTCTTTTGACTATTCCAGTTCGGAAACCAAGTAAAGAATGGTTTTTCCGCTGTCATGATGACCCAAATTATCAGATTCAAACCATCATCTTAGAACTAAAAGAAGACAGTGAAATTTATCTGGTTGATCCCAGCCTTTGGGAATTACTTATTGGCGAGGCAACATGTTCCACTCGTCTACTTATCCCCGCAATAAATAAGCAGGGGGTCATTTTTTTATGGCCTATCCGTCTTCCGGGCCCAGATGGAAGACAAGATAGCTGGAGTCGATCAGCTATGGAGGCCGCCAATTACGCAAAAAACAAATGGGTAAGAATCCAGCCGAATATGAGTTTAGGGGCCTATGACGTGTGTGTGGCCCCTACTGAAACGGTTCCGCCCAATTGGGGCGAATTACCTTCCCTGAATGAAATACTGCGCTTGGCTTTCAAGGACCACCTGATCGACACCGCAGACCACCCCGTGCTTAAACGTCTACGGGGGGAAATATGAAATGTACAGATCACTACAAGTCAATTTGGTTCGTAGATTTTGAATTTATTCAACCAGATGGAGAATGTCCGAATCCAATTTGCATGGTTGCCCGGGAGTTTCTCACAAAGAAAACCATACGATTGTGGTCCCACGAACTTCATAGTTTGAAGAAAGCACCGTTTCCGACTGATGAGTCATCTTTGTTTGTTGCATATTTTGCATCTGCAGAAATTGGTTGCTTTCTTGCATTGGGTTGGCCTGTACCTAAGCGGATTCTTGACCTGTATGTGGAATTCAAAAACCATACCTGTGGGAAATTTGTTCCCACAGGTTTTGGCCTTCTTTCAGCTCTTGGTTACTTTGGGTTACCAGCGATAGATGTTGCTGAAAAGGTTGCCATGCGGGACCTCATCCTGCGAGGTGCACCATTCAGTTATCCAGAAGTCGTTTCAATTCTTGATTATTGTGAAACAGATGTCATTGCTTGCGACAAATTGTTTTCGGTTATGGAGGACATCATTGACCTACCCCGTGCATTGATTCGGGGAAGGTATATGGCAGCCGTTGCAAGAATGGAGAAAGCCGGCATTCCGATTGATGTGGAATACTTGCAGATTTTTCAACAAAATTGGAAGGATATCCAAGGAAATCTGATTGCCCGCATCGACAAGGAATATGGGGTTTATGATGGGTTAACTTTTAAAATTGATCGATGGAAGGAATGGCTTGAAAATCGCAATATTCCTTGGCCAGTTCTACCTTCGGGTCAATTGGCTTTAGATGAGGAAACATTTCGTTCCGTCGCAAAGACCCACCCTATCGTTAAGCCGATCCACGAACTGCGTAGCACTATTTCCAAGCTACGCTTGAATTCATTGACCGTGGGTATGGATGGGCGAAACCGATGTATGCTTTCCCCCTTCCAGTCGAAAACATCACGGAATCAGCCTTCTAACACTAAGTTTGTGTTTGGCCCCTCGTCATGGTTGCGGTTCCTCATCAAACCGAGTGAAGGCACTGCTTTGGCTTACATTGATTACAGCCAGCAGGAGTTGGCTATTGCGGCCTTCTTTTCCGGCGATATTAAAATGCAGGAAGCCTACCAATCTGGTGACTTTTACCTTTCCTTCGCAAAGATGGCTGGCGCGGCCCCGGCCTGTGCCACAAAAGGGACTCATGGGGCTATTCGGGACCAGTTCAAAACAGTTGCTCTAGGCGTCCTATACGGTTTATCGGCCGAGGGATTGGCTAGAAGCCTTGGCTTACCGATTTTTAGAGGGAAGGAATTACTGCGGCTCCATCAGGCCACTTTCCCAACCTTCTGGAAATGGTCACAGGCCATTGGTGATCATGCCATTCTATCTGGGAAACTCCAGACCGTTTTAGGGTGGAATCTCCATGTCGACAGGAACCCCAATTTGCGAAGCCTTTGTAATTTTCCAATGCAAGCGAATGGCGCTGAAATGATTCGTTTAGCTTGCAGTATGGCCACCGAATCCGGAATAACGATTTGTTGTCCAGTCCATGACGCTGTCTTAATTGAAGCACCCATTCATCAAATTGATGAAGCTGTGGCATCGATGAAAACATTTATGGCTGATGCCTCTTCACTCGTCCTTGGTGGTTTTTCCTTGAAAAGTGATGAAAAAATCATTCGCTTCCCCGATAGGTACACCGATCAGCGTGGTGTCCAAATGTGGGAAACCGTTTGCGATTTGTGTGGGAGGACCGCATGTTAATGCCAAAAGAAAATGACCTTTTCAGTGATTTGAATCGATTGCGGATCCATAGCCAACCAGTCAATGCAAATCAGGAAATAAACACCAGGCCCTTGCAGGTAAAAATCAAAGGGGAATTCCTCAAAGGTCCAATTCCACTCAGTTGGCTGTCGGTTGCGGCTAAAATCCGCGCAAAATCCGCTTTGGCTTTAGCCGTTGCCATTTGGTTCGAGGTCGGAAGGAAAAAGTCCTACAAAGTCAAGCTGACGAAAAGTCTCATGGCCCGGTTCGGTATTGGTAGAAAAGCCAAATACCGAGCCATTGCCAACTTAGAAAAGCACAAACTTGTATTGGTTTTTAAAAAGGAAGGAAAATCAGTAATTGTTCAGGTTATAAATTTGTGATTTGTCCGAATTTTGTATTATGCATATAATTATTTGTCATTTAACTAAAAAAGGAGGAAAAAATGACAAGACATGAATTTTGCACATCTGTTTCTGATTTTACAAAAGATAAATCTCATGCCGACTGGAAGAATGAAACCATTAAAATGGCAGATATTGCCGGACTTTCATTTTCGGATTTGGATTATCTCTATAATTTTTGGAAAGATGTCTTTAGGTCGGGTGTTTTTGTATTAACGAATTGTTCCCTTGGTGGCCGTGAAGGCGTTGCCATCGACTGGCAAATCCAGGTTGCGTTCGATAATTGCCACCAAATTGAAAAAGCCACATTTTTTAGCACCATTGCAAACTCAAACAATCAAAGAAAGGACCAAAATGAATACTACAACCAATGCCTATGATTTCGTGGCAAAGAATTGCCTTCAATCATGGGACAGACATCTAATTGATGGGAAGTCCATCCCGACGACCGATTACGATGGAATCTCGGACTTACTCGATTATTGGAAGCAGGTCCTGGTCGAACTCAGGATCCAATTTTTAACGATCCAACAAAAACAAGGCTATGACCAGCTTCTACAGAATGTGGATGTAACCTTCAAAAACATCTACACTTTGGGGTCAAAATTATGCGACCAAATGATCCGCCGCGAATATGATTTCGCGGCTCTTCGGGAAATGCGTAATTCACCAGATTAATAATCATGCGGTGCCATTATTTTGATGAAATAATGGCACCGCTTTCTTTTTCGTTCTTCCTTCAAAACATTTGAGTCTATTTTTGTTCTACACATTTTTTCTGGTAGTGTTGCTAACTTGCGCCCTTTTTGTGACCCCTTGAAATCGTGGTCATTTTGAAGTTTCCGGACCTATCCAGGCCTGACCATCTCAAGGGCCTCATCTCCCATAATTTTCTGAACTGGACCACCAAATCGCATACCGGTTTAAGGGACAAACCAACGGCTCCTCCTGGCCGCATTTCATCCAAACACGCGCAAGGAGAGCCCAGTCAGTTCCGGTTTAAACCGGGTCACCCCCCCCCCCTCAATCCTCTCTTTGCTCGCTAAATTTCATCGTGTTTTCCTGAGCGCTTTCCATCTCAGTACTGGGATAGGAGTCACCCACTTAAAGTCTATTTCCAAAATTCCTGATTCAGACACTTGAACTAGTACCACTTCTATAGTAATACAGGTCATGACGATGAAGGTCACCTTCAAGTCCGCACCCTAGTCCCGCACCCTGGACCGACCATGAAGTTCCCTTCCCTGCTTGGCCGTTTTTTCCCCAGATCACCCAAGGAATCCCGCCGCCCCGCCGTTCCCTACCGCCCCGCCCTGGACCGCCTCGAGGAACGGCTGGCCCCCGCCGCCAACCTGTTCGCCATCGGGTCCCCTGCAGGCTCGGCCTCGCTCATCCGCCTGTTCGACAGCGACACCGGGGCGCAGGTCGATCAGATCCGCCCCTTCCAGCCCTCCTACACCGGCGGGGTGAATGTCACTCTGGCCGACCTGGACCGGGACGGGGCCCCTGAGATCATCGCGTCGGCCGCCTCGGGCTCCCCGCATGTCGTCGTGTTCGATGGGGCCACCCATGCGGTGACCGCTTCCTTCCTAGCCTTATCGGGCTCCACCAACGGCGTGTCGATCGCCGCTGGCGATATAGGCAACGGATCGCGCGGCATCGTCGCCGGGTCCGGCGGCGGCATGGCCGGCACGGTCGCCTTCTTCTCCCCCACCGGAACCCTACTCCGCTCCTTCCAGCCATACGGTGACTCCTACCGGGGCGTGGTGAACGTGGCCTTGGCTCAGGGGGCCCGGGAGCCCGAATTGGTGACCACCGGTGGGGCGGGCGGACATGTCCGGGTGACCGGCCTGGAGTCCGGGGACCATTTGGCCAGCTTCCTGGCATTTGATGGCAAGTACCAGGGGACCGTGTCGCTCGCTGCCGGGGACCTGAATGGGGATGACATCAGCGATATCCTCATCGGCGCCACCACGGGCGCGGGCCATGTGAAGATGTTCAACGGCGAGTCCTTCCGGGAGTCAGCTTCTTTCCTTGATGCCCGGGGCGTCCCGGGCGGAAGCACCCGGGTCGGGATTGCAACCACCGGCCGGGACCAGCGGATTTCGGTGACCGGCACGGTGGGGGATAAGTCCTCGGTCCGGTATTACCATCTGCAGGGCAATGGGATGGTGACCGGCACCTCTTCCCCGGTGCCTTCGCACCCGGGCCTTTCGGGGTTTTATTCCGACACTTTGGGCGGCTTCTCGATTCGGGTGACGGCAGCCCTCAGGGGCTCCGGGGTGATCGCGGTGGGTTCGGACGCCGGCAGCCCGGCCCGGGTGGTGGTTTACGATGCCGCCAGCCAGGAGAAGATCCGGGAGTTCAACCCCTTCCCGGGATCGGGCCAGGATGGTGTGCGCGTGGCCGTGGGCGATCTGAACGGGGATGGGGTGGATGACATCGTCGCCGGGCAAGCCGGGGGCGGCTCCCGGGTTCGGGTATTCAGCGGGGCCAGGGGAACTCCCCTGCCCGGCCGACTGGGTACCCTCGAGGCGTTCGACGATTCCGATGGGGTTTCACTGGGGGTGGCGGATGTCAACGGGGACGGGTTTGCGGACCTGATCCTGGGGTCCCAAGGGGCCGGCCCGGCCCGGGTCCGGGTGCTGAGCGGCCTGGATGGCGGCCTGATCCGGGAATGGAGCTTCGCGCATCAGGACCAGGGGGCCGGGATTTCCGTGGCGGCCGGTGATGTGACGGGCGATGGCCGAGCGGACATCCTGCTGGGAAGCGGTCCCGGCGGGGGATCCCGGGTCAGGGTGCTTGATGGGTCCAACGGGGCCGAGATCGGCAACTTCTTCGCCTTCGACCCCGCTGAATCCCTGCCCGAAGGCCTGCAAATCACCTCCGGCGATGTGAACGGCGACGGGTTCGCCGATATCATCACCGCCGGCGGCGGTGGGGGCTCCGAGGTCCGGGTGATCTCCGGCTCGGACTGGTCCACCCTGTCCTCCCAGCACCTCCTGGATGGAGCCGGTAGCGGGGTCCGGGTCGGTGCGGTTGATCTGGAAGGGGATGGCAAGGCGGAGATCCTGCTGGGCCAGGGCCCCGGCGGCAGCCAAGTGGCAGCCTATTCCTGGGGAGATGGCAGACTGGCGGCCTCGTGGGCGCCGTGGGGAGCCAACAGCCAGGCGGGGGCCTATGTGGCGGGATCAACCCACCCGTCCTTCCGCCTGCTGGGATACGGGTCACAACCCTCGGTGTCGATCTCCACGACCACACCGCTGGTGGTGGAAGGCGACACGGTCTACCTGACCCTGACCCTGTCGGGAATCTCCTCCTTCCCCTGCGGGGGCTACCTCAGCTACGGCGGAACCGCCACCAACGGCACCGGCGTGGATTATTACTGGAACACCGGATTCAGCATCAGCGCCGGGCAGACCTCCACCACCATCTCGTTCCCCACCTACACCGACAACCTCATCGAGGGGGATGAGACGATCGTCGTCACCATCTCCTCCGGGGTGTACTGCACAATCGGCAGCCCGTCCGCGGTGACCATACGCCTGACCGACCTGAACTTCCCCAGCACCACCCTGCCGGCCGGAAGCTGCTCCGGACCGGCCAGCCCGATCCAGAATGCCCCCGGAGCCTCCGCCGGCGGCAATCCCGTCCGCACCATCGGCGGCGTCATCGGCAGCAACGGCTCGATTGATGTGCCGATTGGCGGGGACCTGGTGGGCACCACCTGCTCCGCCCCGGTGGGAGACGCTCTCTCCTGGTCCAACCAGCCGGGCAATAGCTCCCCGTCCACCCACGGCAACAATATCCTCGGTCGGGCCACCCTGTTCCTGGTCAAGGACAGCAGCAGCCGGATCGGCGTCGTGGAATCTGCCAGCACGTCCTACGTCTTCGACTACTCCGGCGGCGTCTACACAGCCCGGTATTACCTGCAGAACACCCTGAACTATTCCTCCGGCACCGGCCTATACACCCTGACCGACAACGTCGGCAACAAGGTGGAGTTTTATGATTTTTCCACCGGGTTGCCGTCGGCCCAGCGGGGCCAGGTCAAGCGCCGCATCGATGCGGCGGGGAATGTCACCGACTACGCCTATGACACCAACGGCAAGCTGACCGACTACCAGCAGGCCACCACGGTCGGCTCCACGACCACCACCGAGTCGTTCGCCTACACCTACCTGTCCTCCGGCACCAACTCCGGCAAGGTGGACGCGGTGACCTTCCGCCGGAAGGTCAATTCTGGCAGTTGGGAGACCGTCCGCACCGCCCAGTACTGCTATTACGACACCGGCTCCTCCAACGGCAACGCCGGGGACCTGAAGCTGGTCGAGACCAAGGATGGCTCCGGGTCGGTCATCAGCACCCAGTACCTGCGGTACTACACCACTTCCAGCTCCACCGGCTACGCCGGGGGCCTGAAGTACCTCTTCACCGGGCCCTCGTATGACCGCCTGAAGGGTGCCTACTCCACCCCGGACACCGCCACCGACGCCCAGGTCGATGACTACGCCGACACCTACCTGGAATACGGTGCCAACCGCCTGATCACCAAGGCGGTCATCCTGGGGGAAGGCTGCCCGGTCTGCACCGGCGGCCTGGGGGAGTACACCTACGCCTATTCCACCAGCTCCTTCGCCAACGGCTACAACAACTGGCGCACCAAGACGGTCGAGACCCTGCCCGACGGCAACCAGACGATCCTGTTCAGCAACTTCGCCGGCGAGCCGATGCTGCAATCCTTCAAGGAGGTCGGCACCGGCAACGAATGGATCACCTTCACCAAGTACGATGACGCCGGCCGGGTGGTCCTGACCGCCAGCCCCTCCGCCTTGTCCGGCTACGATGAGAACAAGGCCGACCTGCTCAACAACCAATCCGGCAACTACCAGTACCTGAACGACTCCTCCGGCCTGATCACCACCAGGGCCTACAGCACCTCCACCACGGCGACCGATTCCACGGCGGGCACGGTCAGCGGCTTCGCCAGCTCCACGGCCATCCGCCAGGGGGAGACGGCCTCCGATGTCTCCCAGAGTACCCAGACTTACATCGGCCGGACGGTGAACTCCGTCGCGACCTACCTGCCCGCCAGCTCGACGGTCTACCGGAACGCCGATGGCACTGGCGGTATCACGACCACCAATGCCTACACCTGGGTCACCGGCACCCGCCAACTGGAATCCATCACCACGACCAACCCCACGGTGACCACCACCCAGAACGGATCGAACGCGGCGACATCCGAGGTGGTGGTCCTGAACAACTTCCAGCAACCCATCTGGATCAAGGATGCCGCCGGCTACATCACCTACCGGGCGTACGATCAGGCAACCAAGGCCCTGGTCAAAGAGATCACCGATGTCGACACCACGCAGACCTCCTCCTTCAGCAACCTGCCCTCCGGCTGGTCCACGCCCTCGGGCGCTGGCCTGCACCTGACGACCAGCTACGAGGTGGATTCGCTGGGCCGGGCGACCAAGGTCACTTACCCCAATGGCCGGGTGGATTATGCGGTCTACAAGGATGCCAGCCACGAAGTCCGGCGGTATCTGGCCTGGGACGCCACCAACAATGTCCCCATGCTGCCGATCACGGTCAGCCGCCAGAACTGGACCAACGGGTACACCGAAAATATCACCCTGTCCGCCACGCCTACCGTAACAGGTGGCAAGCCCACCGGCACCGAAAGCATCTCCAGCCTGGAATCCCTGTCCCGCGCCTACACCAACACGGCCGGCCAGGTCATCAACCAGGACGCCTACTTCAACCTGAGCGGCCTGACCTACTCCACCTCCACCACACTGGGCACGGAGAACACCCACTTCTACCGGACGGTATTGGGCTACGACCAGCGCGGCCGTCAAAACAAAGTCCAATTGCCGACCGGGACGGTCTACCGGACTTACTTCGATGGTCTGGGCCGGCAGGTCAGCCAGTGGGTCGGGTTGGATGATACCCCCACTACTGGGTTGTGGTCTCCCACCAACACCTCGGGCACGGATTTGGTAAAGGTCGGCGAGAACGAGTACGACGGCGGCGGGGTGGGTGACTCCAACCTGACCAAGGTGACGCAGGTCCCCGGCGGCTCCGCCGCCAACCGGGTCACGCAGAACTTCTTCGACTGGCGCAACCGGGTGGTCGCCACCAAGGCCGGGGTCGAGACCAGCGAGGCCACCGACACCAACCGGCTGATCTCGTATGCCGACTACGACAACCTGAACCGGGTCACCACCACGCGCCTCTACGATGGCGACACCGTCTCCATCACCAGCACCTCCGGGGTGCCGAACGCCCCCAGTTCGTCGCTACTGCGGGCCAAGTCGGAGACCCAGTTCGATGAGCGGGGCCAGGTCTACAAGACCCTGACCTACAGCGTGGATCCGTCCTCCGGTTCCGTCTCGTCCTCGGCTCTCACCACCCAGTCCTGGTACGACTCCCGGGGTCTGCTGATCAAGCAATCCGCCCCCGGCGGGCTGGTCACCAAGACTAGCTACGATGGTGCGGGCAGGCCCACGGCCAGCTACACCACCGACGGGGGCGGCGATACCGCCTACACCGATGCCGATGATGTCACCGGCGATGCCGTGCTGCAGCAGGTGGAGATCAGCTACGACAGTAACTCCCAGGCAATCCTGATCACCGCCCGGGATCACTTCCACGATGAGACCGGCACCGGGGCTTTGGGCACTGCCTCCACGGGTGTGAAGGCCCGGGTAACCTACGCCGCCAGCTACTACGATGGTGCCGATCGGCTAACCAATACCGTCGATGTCGGCACCAACGGTGGGTCCAGCTACACCCGGCCTTCCACGGTCCCCAGCCGCTCCGACACCGCGTTGGTCACCACCACCGCCTACAACTCGGCTGGATTGGCCTGGAAGCTGACCGATCCCCGGGGGATCGAGACCCGCAGCACCTTGGACGCCCTGGGCCGCGTCACCAAGACCATCGATAACTATGTCGATGGCGTTGTCTCCGACACCGATGACAAGACCACCGAGTCCACCTACAACGCCGTGGGCCGCACCACGGTCAAGGTGAACCTGCCCAGCAGTGGCCAGCAGGTAACCGAATGGGTCTACGGGGTCACCACGAGCGGTGGTTCCGGGCTGAACTCCAATGACCTGGTCAAGGAGGTCCGTTACCCGGATCCCTCCTCGGGGGCAAGCAGCAGTTCCTCGAAGGATGTGCTAACGGTCAACGCCTTGGGTCAGCCGCTGACGATGACCGACCGGAATGGGACGGTCCACACCTACTCGTACGATGTGATGGGCCGGCAGACGGCGGATGCGGTGACGACACTGGGCAGCGGCGTGGATGGGACGGTGCGCCGTCTGGTCACGGCTTATAACACCCAGGGGAACGCCTACCTCTTCACCGCCTACGATGCCAGCTCCGGAGGCAGCATCGTCAACCAGGTCAAGCAGGACTTCAATGGCCTGGGGCAGGTTACCTCCGAGTGGCAATCGCACAGCGGGGCGGTCACCGGCTCCTCGCCCCGGGTGCAGTATGCCTACAGCGAGATGGCTGGCGGGGCGAATCATTCGCGGTTGACAAGTGTCACCTACGCCTCGGGCTATGCGGTCAACTACAACTACGCGTCCGGGTTGGATGCCAACATCTCCCGGCTCAGTTCGCTGAGTGACTCCTCGAACACGCTGGAGGCGTACAGCTACCTGGGCCTCGGCACCGTGGTCAAGCGGGCGCACTCCCAGCCGGGCGTGGATCTGAGCTACATCAAGCTGTCCACGGAGTCCACCGGCGATGCCGGGGACCAATACACGGGGCTGGACCGGTTCGGGCGGGTGGTCGATCAGCGTTGGATCAACAGCTCCAACACCGATGTCGATCGCTACCAGTATGGCTACGACCGGGATGGCAACCGGCTGTACAAGGACAACAAGGTCCTCAGTTCCCTGAGCGAGGTGTACACCTA
>CAIWHS010000682.1 GCA_903912515.1 uncultured Planctomycetaceae bacterium | reverse complement strand
TGGATCAAGCAATCGATCAAGCGCGCTTTGGTGAATACCGCCAAGACGATTCGCATTCCCGCTTACATGGTTGAATTGCTGGCTAAATGGCGGAGAGCCTCGGCCAAATTGCAAGAAGAGCTTGGGCGCACGCCGACGCACGAAGAGATTGGGCGCACATTGGATTTGTCCAAAAAGAAGCTCGCCATCATCAAGAAGGCTATCCGGGTGCATGGAACGGTGCCCCAGACCGATCAGGGCGACTCAGGCTGGTCCCTCGACGAGATCGTGATGGACTCACAGACCAAAGCCCCGGACATGGAGATGGTCGAGGCGGACAATCTGAAGCATGTGATGCGTTTGCTCGAACACATGGACAAGCGCGAGGCGACCGTCCTCCGGATGCGGTTTGGTGTGGACGACGACACCCCACGCACCCTGAAGGAAATTGGCGAACAGCTCGGACTCACCCGTGAGCGTGTGCGCCAAATCGAGAGCGAGGCTCTCGGCAAATTGCGCGAGAGTCTTGAAGTGGAATAGGCAAAATGGGAATTTCGCAGTTCCCACAAGATAGTCTTATCTCGCACAACCCTGCCGCACGATACATCCCTTAGAACCCGTTCACTCTTCTCCCGCACGAGAGATGATGGTGTTAAGCGCGATGCCATGGTGCAGCTTATTACTGCCCGGCCTTCTGGTCTTCGGCCAAGCCGACAAGACCCCTGCTTCCCCTACGCGCAACGCCTTGGCGCTGTGGCAAGAGGGCCAGGAGGCCATGAAAAGGGGAGAAATCCCCAAGGCCCTGACCTTGTATCAGGAAAGCCGCAAGTTCGATCCCGGGCTTGCGCGCGTTGAGCTTAGCTTGGCGGCTGCGCATCTGCAGTCTGAAAACCAAGCCAAGGCTTGCGAGCATTTGCGTCGCTACCTTGAACTGGAACCGGGACACTGGCAGGTTCGCCTGCAGTTGTCCGACCTTCTTGCTCGTTTGGGCCACCGGGCTTTGGCGAGGCGGGAGCTTGAAACTCTCCTGCATGCGGCACAAAACTCCTATGGTTCAGCGCCTGACGACGAAACCAATTCCGGCGCCTTGAGCCATTTAGTTCAAGGGCATGGTAGGTTGATGGAATTTGCGGAAGAGGAGGCAAACCTAGCCTCATATCACCTTCACCGCGGGCTTGGGCTTTATTTTTTGGCCCAAACCATACCCAAACAGGGATCCTTGATAAAGGTTTCAATCCAAGGGCAAAAAGAACGCGAAGAGCTCCCAGACCGTCAAGATTTGCTTTTGAAGGCTGTGAAGGATTTGATGGAAGCCCAGCGACACTCCCCAGCCCAAGCAAGGTCCGCATGGTACCTCAGCTTGTCATGGCGGGAACTTGGGCAGACAGGACAAGCTGAGCAATGGCTTAAATTGCTTGCTAAAAGCCATGTTCCGGGCGAACTCCACCCCAAAGAAGAGCGGGAATTCGCGATGGCGAGGGGATCGGAGCGGTTGGACCGTTTATTGATGGCCCGCTAAGACTTTTGGGCGTTCCTATCTCTAACCTCGCCTTCGCCACCGGCAAGCCCGGTGGCGTGTTTGCGTTTCTTTGCCGTTTCCTGCTATGCCCGCACCACCAAATTTTAGTAGATTATGATCTGACGTTGAGCTGAAGGTCCCATTGGGGCTGAAGCGAGATTTTGAGAATCCCAAGGCGATTTGGCCGGGGGGGAATGGATGAAGCGGTTCATTTTTGGGAATGGCGCGGCAAAGCTCAGCGGAGCTATCGCCCTTTTCGTTTGCCTCACCGGGTTGGCGCTTGGGCAACCAAATCCCGAGCTCAAGGATTTGTATTCCAAATACCAATCTGGAAGGGGTGCCTTGAACCGCTGGATGAGCGGAAACACGGCATTCGACCCAGCGAAAAAAGAAGATTTGGATTCCTTGGGAAACTATTGCCGGTTCGCCACCAAAGGGCAAACCTACCACGATCGATTGAATACCGGCTCCGACATAAACAGCAAGCTGTTGCTTGACCTGCCAGACAATGTTCAAAAAGATGTCACCCAAACCATGGTTCGAAGTTTTGAAAGCCCCCATGGGGCCGCTCTTTTGAAGGCCTATCACCGCACCATGCTAGAGCAAGCTGAGGCGGTATTAGGTGAAACGCGCGACCAATATGTTCGGCTGAATGTGTCCCGTGTACTGCCAGCAATTGGATTGGCCGTGGGTAGCACCAAGCGTGATGGCAAGGCCGTGCTGGAGCTGAAAGACCAGGTGGATATTTACAACCGCCAGATCGCAGCATGCACCAAGTTAATTGAGGCGGCAAGCAAAGGCAGCCCCAGAGACGACGCGGTGCTTCTATATTCACTGCGCGGCGCCAAGGAATCGATGCTTGGCTACAACCAGACCTTTTCCCTTCGAACAGACCGGGAAAAGAAAGGTCTTGTGCCACCGGATGCGGTTAACGAAGAAAAACTTTTGGCCTTGGCTGCCAGCCTTGCCGAAAAGGCTCCTGCATGGGTAAACGGTGCTACCCCTGAAGAACTGGAAGGCTACCGAATGATTCGCCGGGAAGCGATTCGGGTACTAAGCGCATCTGGTCGTGCCAAGGTTGGTGCCATTTCTCCAGCCACCGCACTGGGACGAATCTTGGCTTTGGACCCAACCAAATCCACCTATCGTCTGGACGAGTTGACAGATGCGGCCATTGGTCTTGCTTCGATGCGCCCAGATCCTACCTATAACACCGATTTGGCGGCATCTTTGGTTGGCAAGACACTTCAAGAATTCATTGCCATGTACACGCAAAAATCGGGTGTTTATGCCTCGTTTCCATTTGTTTACAACGCGGCCCGGCTGAACACCGCCCTGATTGCCTGGGATGAGAAACCGCCATCCCCTGAAATCAAGGCGCTGGTCACTAAAGCTCGTACCGCCTTAACAGCCCTTGAGAAAAAGCAGGAACCGCAATTTCAGGAGACCGAATCCATCCAAAAATTGCGTGACAAAGGGTACGAAATGATTAAAGGGGACAAATCATCAGAAATCACCTTTGGTCAGTGATCTGATGAATCGTTTATTTTTATAAAACTCAAACCGCCCGCGGTGAATTTAATTCCCCGCGGGTAGTTCTTTAATGATCTTTTCAACATCAGC
>CAIWHS010000681.1 GCA_903912515.1 uncultured Planctomycetaceae bacterium | reverse complement strand
CCACCTCGTCGGTGGCGCCATGGGTGATTCCGGCCTTGATGCCACCCCCTGCAAGCCAGCAGGAGAAGCCTTGGCCGTTGTGATCGCGGCCCACAGCAGCATCCAAGGGGCCCTCGCACACTGGAAGGCGGCCAATCTCGCCACCCCAATGAACCAGCGTGGTATCGAGCAGGCCCAGACGCTTCAGGTCGGTGACCAGAGCGGCGGCGGGTTGGTCGGTGCGTTTGCAGATGGCGGGAAGCCCGGACTTGATGGTGTTGTGATTGTCCCACGGTTGGCCACCCAGGAACAATTGAACAAAGCGGACACCACGCTCCACCAGACGACGGGCGATGAGGCAGCGGGTGCCGTATTCGCGGGTGGCGTCTTGGTCGAGACCATAAAGGCGGCGCACCTCTTGCGGCTCTTTGGACACATCCAAAGCCTCGGCTGCGGCTGTTTGCATGCGACTGGCCAATTCATAGCCAGCGATGCGGGACTCGAGATCTGCTTCGCCCGGGTGTAGCGTGGCGTGACGACGGTTGAGCTCGGCCAATAGGTCGAGATTGGCGCGTTGCACTGGGCCGGCCAAGTCGGGTTGGGGTACCAAATTGGGAATGCGCGGCTCTTTGGGCCTGAGCACGGTGCCTTGGTAAAGGGGCGGCATGAATCCACTGGACCAGTTGTGGGTGCCGTCGACTGGATGGCCATCGGGATCGGACAGGACCATATATGCGGGCAGGTTGTCCGACTCGTTACCCAAGCCGTAGACAATCCAACTGCCCATGGTTGGCCGGCCGGTGACGCCGGCGATTCCACCATGGAAATAGCGGATGGAAACTTCATGGCCGTTGTGGCCGGTGTGCATGGATCGGACGACACAGATATCGTCTACAACACGGGCGGTGTGCGGCATCAATTCGCTGATTTCGGTGCCGCATTGGCCATGTTTTTTGAATTTCCATGGGCTACCCAGCAATTTTTTGCTGGCGCGATTGACAAAACTGTAGCCGACATCTCCCTGATAATCCTTGCCGCTGTTTTTCGTGAGCTCGGGCTTGGGATCGAACAGGTCGACATGGGAAGGCCCACCGTGCATGAACATGGAGATCATGGCGGTGGCACGGGGAGCATGGTGAGGGGTTCGAGCCCTCAGGTCGAGGGGCAGATTTTCTCCCGGCTTAGCGGGGCCATCCGCTGCCAGAAGACCTTCTGAAGCCAACAACTGGGTGAGGGCGACCGAACCAAAGCCCATGCCGGTTTGGCGCAGCAACCAGCGGCGGGAGGGGCGAGCTGAAAACGGCAGTTTGTCAGTCGACATAGAGGAACTCGTTGGTGGAAAGAAGTTGTTGGCAGAGTTGGGCGACCACGGCATCTTCAAGCGTGGGCCCAGACATTTTGTCTGCCAATTGGCGGGCTTGAAGGCGCAAGAAATCGATTATCAGGTTCAACTCACCCTCGCGAGGTGGGCGACCGTACACCAACTCGATGGCGTGGGCCGCTTGAGCCACCAGGGAAGGGCCCGGGGGGCCTGCAAACTCTTTGGTAGAATCCAGCGTGGCGATGGTGTTGCCATCTGCTGATTTGAGTGTGGCGGTGAGGGGCCACTCGAAACCGTCGCTTGTTTCGGTCTCGATACAGTCGACCACAAAATCAACGACATCGCCGGCAAGGACTTTTTTGAGGCGGGCTGCGGTTTGTGTGGAGCTGTTTTTGACCAGCCACTCAGCCGCCTTGATGCGTTCGCTCGGTTTTTCGCCTGGGGCTATGACCCTTGCCCGAACCCCGTCGCCACTGGGTGAGGCGTGTTTGAGCGTACCGCTTATTTCAAGAAACCCGTCGCGAGGAACGGTGAGCCGACGCACAGCGGCGTGGGCTTTGTCACCCGGATGGCCGCCTGCGGCATTGAGCAAAACCCAACCTATGGCGGGGTCGGGTAATTTCGCGCCACCCTGCCATTGGCCGCCAGTCCAATGGGGTAGTGGGTTGAAAGCGATTGTGAGCCCCTCGGGTGTGATTCGGGAGTGGCCATAGGCCCAGACCGGCAAAGGCACGATGGGCGAGGCGGCAACATTTTTCGCTTGGGCAACTGCCTGGGTGTTGGCCGCCGCTTCTGCGCGTACACGCTTGGCAAGCTGGACCGATTGGGCCCTGACAAATTCGCCATTCATCAGCACCAGAGCCTGGGTGGGGGCGTTTGAGGTGGTTCGTTTGTCACAGTTTGGGGCAAGCACCGGGGCGTCGAAGGATGCGAGCATGGTTTCTGGCCGACTGCGGCGGACTTGGAGGTAAATGCCACGGCGGTTTGAAGTGGCATTCACCAAGCCAGAGGCATCTTCATTGGTGACAATGGAAGGCCCAAAAAGGGTTGGGTCCAGGTTGCCTGTGGTGGCCAGAATGCGATCACGAATGGCCTCGGCCTCGAGGCGGTGGACGGGGAAGCGCGTGTAGAGCGCATTGGACTGGTCCTGCTCGAGAGACTTCCGATTGGCGGTGGAGGATTGGCGATAGACGGTTGAATTGACAATTAAGCGGTGCATCGCTTTTTGGGACCAATTATTTTTGGCCAACTCAACGGCCAAATGATCGAGCAGGGCCGGATGAGAGGGCAGGCGGCCGAGTTGGCCAAAGTCGGCTGGAGTCTCGACAATTCCCTTGCCGAAGTGATTCAACCAGATGCGATTGGCCAGCACCCTGCCCACTAGCGGGTGTCTTCCCGTGAAGAGGGACTTAGCCCAAGCGGTGCGGTAACCGGTGGTGCCTGAGGGAGGTTTTTCCACGGGCAAATCGGATCGGGCGCCTTCGGATTGGGCAATGGTAAGGTCGGCGGGATTGAGCGGCTTGCCTTTGGGCTGGCGGGGATCGCCGCGGTGATTCAAGCGGGTCTCCACCTTCAAGCCGGGGTCTTCCATCAAGCAGGAAATGAAATCTTCCACCGGTTTTTTGGCGCGAACCACGGTGAGCTCATCGTCGAATTTTTTTAGATCGTCGACCGCTTTTTGGTTGAACTGGTAGAGGACGCCTGCGGAAATATTGAGTTTGGGATTGGTCTCGACCAGCTTCTTTTGCTCGGGAGTGCGTTTGTCGGCTGGGGCCTTGAAGGCATCGCGAAGAGGCTGGCGTTCTTTCTCTGGGAACTTATTGACTTCGTCTTCGAAGACTTTGGCGATCCATTCGCCAGCTTTTTTGTCGCGGGCGGCCACCAATTCATTTTCTTTGGCTTCGATTTGCGTACGCTCTTTGCGCTGGGCCTCGGTCATGAGAGAAACCAGGCGGGAAGCGGGGGCCTTCCACGCCGCAGGGTTCCACGCGGGGGCGAAAATGGCACGGAGGCGGAAATAGTCGTTGTGGGGGATTGGATCGTACTTATGGTCGTGACATTGGGCGCAGCCGACTGTGAGGCCCAGCAGGCTGGAGCCGACAATCTTCAGGCTGTCGGCCATCACTTGGTCGGCCACGATCACCTGCTCGCCGCCGGCAGCAGTGGCATCTGGCCCCAGACGCAACAGCATAGTGGCCGCTAACAGGTCAGCCTGCTGGGGAGAAGGATCCTTGAGGGGCCTTGGGAGCATCTCATCGCCGGCCAGCATTT
>CAIWHS010000680.1 GCA_903912515.1 uncultured Planctomycetaceae bacterium | reverse complement strand
TTTGAAACATTGCGCAGGCCAAAGGCAACCGTAACCAGACCAAATTGGCTGTCTGGAAATGGCAATCGCATGGTATCGGCCATCATAAAATCGAGGCCTGAGCGCGCCGCCTTTTTGACCTGGGCCCTTTCGAGCATGGGAAAACAGAAGTCTGTGCCCACCAATCGGTTATGGCCTTTTGCCAGCTTATGATAGGTGAGTGCCAAATCCCCGGTGCCGGTGCAGGTGTCTAACACCGGAGAACCATCGTTTGGCAGTGGAGCCAAATGGGTGGTGCGCCAGCGCCAGTAGCGATCGACATTCATGCTTAGCAAATGATTTAAAAAGTCATATCGATGTGCAATAGCAGCGAACATGGCTTGGATTTTAGGTTTACTTTTGTCGAGCGAATTCTGCCGTTTATCTGGAGAATTCAGGAAATTGGCTGATTTTTGGTCGGATTTTATTGTCATATGGCCCCTTTTGGGCATTTTAGCCGTTTGTTTATAATAGGGTCGTGAAGATTGTTGAAGGTTCGAGGCACTCGGTGGAATGTATAACCGGGAGTTGGTCATGAAGCGAAACAGAATCTTGTTTGGTTTGGTTGGAATCGCCCTAAGCGGCTTTCAGCTTTTGGGTTTTGTAGGTGAAACCCGCGGGGGTTGAGGGGACCGTGTTGTGCCTGGAAATCTTGGGATTTTCCAGAGCCCCTCCGCCGTGAGCGAGAGGCGATACAGCCAAGCGGATATGGTGCGAATTAGTCGTCAGAGCATGCCTATGGCTCGGGAATTTGCCAAGCCTGGGCATGAAGAAATGCTAGAAATTGCCAGCAAGAGCACCGATGTGAGCCACCGAGTGGCGGCAGCTTGGGCCTATGGTCTCGGAAAAAAACAGGACAGCGGGCTGACTGGGCTTTTGGGAGACAATGACCCGCTGGTTGTTTTGGCAGCCAGGGAATCTTGTTCTTACATTGCACGGGAGAAGTTTGGGGTGAAGTGCACGGATTTTGGCCCTTTTGCTGATTCGGGGCCGGCGGAAAGGTCCCATGCGCGAGAATTGTGGGAAATGTGGTTTGAAAAGCGGGCTGAAGCATTGGCAACTATAGAAAAAAACAAGCCAATCGATGGGGCGAAACGGACCAAAGACAGTGAAAAGGCCAAAGGAGCTGGAGTGCAACGCATTGGCGCACCGGCGGGGCCGGACCCGTATGCGATTTTGGGGCTGGACCCGAAGAAGGATTAGGCTGCCCGCACCTTGATCTGGGTAAAGCAATCGGGTTACCATCGCCCCACTCGGCATTGGGCAAATTCCGCCGAGAGCGGGGTTTACGATGCGAATTTTGGCGAGCACCCGCTGTTTGGCAAAGCCCCCAACAGGCATTGGCCACTACACAGCCCAAACCCTGAACGCACTGGCGACCTTCCCTGGTGTGACAGTTCGGGAATTTCCATCCCGTTGGGTCTGGCCCCTGGCTCGGTACCGTGAACGGCATTTGGATTGGTGGCAGGGCGCGCTGAAGACGCCGGTTGGTGGCCTTTCGACGGGTAAAATCACCCACTCAGTGGTTAGCCGCCTTGAGCGTTTTTTTCTGCGGCAGCATGACAAGGCCGATTGGTTCACCGCCAAATTCAGCGATGTGTATTTTGAACCCAATCATGAACTGATGCCCAGCACACTGCCCACGGTGGGAGCGATTTACGACCTTTCTGTGTTGCGTTTTCCGCACTGGCACCCGGCGGAACGGGTGGCGCAGCACCGGGCGTATTTTGATGCGCTTTTTAACCGTGGCGATTCTGTGGCTGTTGTGACCATCAGTGAAGCGGTTCGTCGGGAAATTGTGGAGATGCTGGGCATAGCCCCAGAAAGGGTTGTGACGGGGTGCTGTGCGGCCCGGAAACAAATGTGCCCAGGCAGGCCCCGAAGCGATGCGAAAACACTAAACGGGCTGGGCCTGCAAGCGGGTTACTTTTTACATGTGGGCACCCTCGAGCCGAGAAAGAACCTGGCCATGCTGGTTCGCGCTTGGTCATCTTTGGATATTTCTACTAGAAAAAAACATCAACTGGTACTTGCGGGGGGCAAGGGCTGGGGCGATGAGGACCTGCAAACGGAGTTAAGAAGGGCCCCCGATGGAATTCACCATTTAGGCTATGTAAGAGAGGCATATATTCCAGCCTTGTACCGTGGAGCACTTTCCTTGGTGATGCCCACTCATTATGAAGGGTACGGTATGCCCGTGATTGAAATGCGGGCGGCTGGAGGTGCGGTGATCACCTCTCTGGATCCGGCGGTGAGAGAAGTGGCAGGTAAGGACACCCCTGCAATAGATGCGCAGGATGGCAACGGGTGGACCGAGGCTTTGCGCAGGGCGGCTGATGAACCAACCTGGCTGGAAGAACAACGGGCCAACGGGCCTGCTTGGGCCGGCAGGCACACTTGGCTAAAAGGGGCCCAAGCGGTAGTAGCCGCAGCCCATGCGGCGCGAGGGAGTCTTCCTGCCGATTTGGACACGCTTGCGAGCATGGGCAAGGTGGCGGCATGAAAGTGGCCAGCGGCAGCGAAGGGGCTGGCGCCACTCGAAAGAGGGGCCTGCGGGCGCTATCTGGCAAGATTCGGCGGATGCCACAGTTTGTGTTGAAGCTGCTACACATGGCGCGCTTTTCGGCACAGGCATGGAAGTTGTCCCGGCGTGTGGCACCGTTTCAAATATTCGACCCTGTTGATTGTGGCTTGGAATTGGCTGGGGCTGGCATTGCTTGGGAAACGGCAGAAGAACAACTGAAAAAAGCAGGGTGTGAGCCTGAGGCTTTATTGCTTTGGGTGATACGCCACCTACAGGATAATCCGGCAATTCGGGAGCGTTTTCCGCTGGCGGTATCTGGTGGCAGGAATGGGCTGTATGGCAAATGGCTCTTTGAAACCCCTGAATCCCCCTTGGACGCTGCCAATAGAAGCCATTTATGGGATGCATGGAGCGTGCGCCCGTCTCTTGGCGCACGGCGGCTCTGGCAGCATTTAGACCACTTGAGAACCCTATTGCCAAAGGGCATTTTACCCCCATGGCGGCGCAGTTTGATGCGCTGGATGACACGAACGGCACGACCGGCGCATGGCACGAGCCTTGCGAGCATTTTGTGGTTTTTGGCTGAACTAGAAGAGGACCAATCGAAAGGGACCGACGAGCTATGGCTTGATACCCCTGCCTACCAAGCGCGGTTCCCTTTAGCCCAAACATCAATCGAACAGCGCCAGAGTTATTGGCGACATGTGGAGCGATTTGCGGCGATGGGAGCGCCCATGCAAGCGGTTCGCGAGAGCAACCCTTTGGGCACGCGGGTGGAGCAAGCTGATGAACTGGGTGTGAATCTTTACGGCCACTTTTGCTACCCCTCGGGCTTGGGTGAAGCGGCTTGGCAAATCAGGCGGGGGCTTGAGGCGGCGGGAACGGCGGTGGCGCCACGCGATTTACCGGCGGCTATCCAACATGACATCCATGACCGGGATGGAATGCGCGGGCCGGAGGTTCACCCGGTGACCCTGCATGTGCTACCCCCTGAGCATCAATTCCATGAAATTTACGCCCGAGCGATGAGCCAGCCGAGGAAGGATGCCCGCAGGGCGGCCGTGTGGTACTGGGAGCTGGAAAAGACGCCGCAATTGTGGGCCCAACGGGCAAAGCGTTACGACGAGATATGGGCCCCGACCCGGTTTATTCGTGACAG
>CAIWHS010000679.1 GCA_903912515.1 uncultured Planctomycetaceae bacterium | reverse complement strand
GTGTCACGAATGCGATGCGGCATTCTAGGCAGTGCATTTATCATCCCCCACACTTTCAAACCACAGCCCTTGGCGTGTCTCCAAAGCGACCGCCCAAAGAAGGAGACAAGCCATGAGCACTGCCAGCAACCAAGCCGAAGTAGCTTTGAATTCACCTGCCAAAATTTTGCTGGCGAGTTTGATCGGCACCACCATCGAGTATTTCGATTTCTAGCTCTTTGGCACGGCGGCAGTGTTGGTGTGTCCGCATTTGTTTTTTGCAGCTTCCGATCCCAGTGTGGCCATCTTGCAGTCGCTGGCCACCTTTGGTTTGGCTTTTGTGGCACGGCCTGTGGGCTCGGCTTTGTTCGGCCACTTTGGGGATCGCATCGGTCGAAAGGCCACGCTGGTGGCATCGTTACTCACCATGGGGGTTTCAACCGTTGCCATTGGTCTGCTGCCCTCGTATGCCGCCATCGGCATTGCCGCACCCATCTTGCTGGCGGTGTGCCGCTTTGGCCAAGGTTTGGGTTTGGGTGGTGAATGGGGCGGCGCGATTTTGCTGGCCACTGAAAACGCGCCCCCGAACAAACGTGCTTTGTATGGCAGCGTGCCGCAACTGGGCGGCCCGATTGGCTTCTTTTTGTCTGGCAGTGTGTTTTTGGCGCTCACCACGCAAATGCCCGAAGCCGATTTTCTGGAATGGGGTTGGCGCATTCCCTTCGTGGCCAGCGCTTTGTTGGTGTTGGTGGGCTTGTATGTGCGCTTGAACATTTCGGAAACGCCGCAGTTCCAAAAAGTCATGGACATGAAAGCACGTGTCAAAGTGCCGATCGTCACGGTGGTGACCAAGCACACCCGCTCCATGGTGTTGGGCATGTTGTCCGGCTTGGGCCAATTCGTGCTGTTCTACCTGATCACCGTGTTCACCCTCAGCTGGGCTACCAGCTCACTGGGCTACCAACGGCAAGATTTCTTGGTGCTGCAACTCATTGCGGTGGTTTTCTTCGCCATCTTCATCCCGATAGCCGCCAAAATTTCAGACACGCATGGACGCACCACCGCCCTCACCTGGGGTGCAGTGGGCATCGTGGTCTTGGGCTTGTTCTTGGGCCCGATGTTGCAAGCGGGCAGCTTCACCACGGTGTTGGCTTTGTCCATTGGCATGGCGCTCATGGGCATGTGCTTTGGCCCCTTGGGCTTTCTCATGGCCGAGTTGTTTCCCACCGAAGTGCGTTACACGGGCGCCTCGTTGAGCTTTAACTTGTCGGCCATCTTGGGCGCTTCGTTTGCGCCCTACATCGCCACCTGGCTGGCCACCAACCATGGCTTGCAATACGTGGGCTATTACCTGTCGGGCATGGCCAGCATCAGTGTGTTGGCCTTGATGGCGGTGAAGAAACACAAAGCCAATACCTGAAATGGAGTCATCACTTCAACCCCATGCAGTTGGCGTAGTAAGTGGTGGTGGCGGGCCAATCTGAAAAAATACCCCGCACTCCAACATCCTGCGCCAGTACATGCATGGCTTCCATGATGTCGCCTTCGTTTTGAACGATATTGCGCACAGACTGGTAATACCAACCGCCTTTGCTCTCAGCCATGATGCCTGAACGCTCTAAAGACCATGCGATCACGCCCAAACCAGCAGCCTTGACGTCCTTGGCATACCTTGAAGGCACCATGCCATGCTTGTCCACGTCCAGCAAAGCGAAAAGAGGCGGGCCCACCCACTGAATGCCTTTTGCTTTGTATTGCCTGAGCTGATCAAGACTCGGTAAATCATCGGGTTTGACAGCCGCGTCCAAAAAAACC
>CAIWHS010000678.1 GCA_903912515.1 uncultured Planctomycetaceae bacterium | reverse complement strand
TTTGGGCACTTGGTACGACCTCGTCGCGATGCTCTTGCAAAGCGGTACCAACCTCCCTCAGGCTGTCCAATTGGCCTCCAATGCTAGCGACGATCCCCTCGTCGCCCAAGCGGGGCGGCAAATGGCGGCTGATCTTGCTGACGGTGGTGCTTTTGGTGATTCGCTGCGTAAGTATCGCTTGGGGTCCGCTTGGGGTGCATGGCTGGCAGAGGTGGGGCAGGGGAATGGGGTCCTGCCGGAAAACCTCATGGAACTTTCCGCGACATGTATGGCCCAAGCCGAAAATCGCGGGCGCTGGTTGAGCATGGTGTTGCCACCGTTGGTTCTCGTCATCCTCTCGGTGGTGGTGGTCGGAGGGGTGATCATGGTCCTTTTCCTGCCAATGTTTAGGCTGCTCGAAGGTCTCTCGGGCTGATGTCAATGAGCTGGCCTACACTGTTTCTGGCATCAATCGGTATCGGCCTCCTGGTGGGGCCCCTACTGTTTTTGGCAGGCCCTCTCATGGTTCCAGCCGGCCTGCTGGTCACCATCATGGGCTTTTGGATTTTTGATTGCATGGTCCAGCTCCGGTGGATGCATCAAAGAGAGTTGGCGATGGCACTGGGGGTGGCCATGCGTCGCCAAGCTCCTATTTTGCCAGTGCTTGAGGGCAACCCGTTGGCTGAGACAGTGCCTTGGTGGAAGGCACTGCTGGGTTGGTTTTTCCCTTACCCCTTTTACGCGCCAATTTACGCTTGGCGGCATGGCGCCAGAGCTGTGTTGGTGCGGGCCATTGATCGCGCCCGGGCCGGTGACCCGGAGGCAATCATGGAGCCAGGGCTACTCCATGCCGACGACCTGCTCGATATCCAGATGGACACTCTGGTAAGCGGGCTCAATCCCGGCAGAACCCGTGGCGGCAGGTTGCGGGCTGAGCTGGCAAATGCTTCCACTCAGGCCATTTATCCGGTCCTGATCATGTTCCTCACCCTAACCATTGCCATGTTTTGGTTGCTGTTCATCGCCCCCAAGATGAAACGCATCATTTCCGATCTTGGTATGGAGTATCCTTGGCTCACGGCCAAGGTTGAGGCAGTTGTTTCCAACGCTGCCCCAGCCATGGTTGCTGCAATTTTGGTGGTGGGGGCTCTAGCCATGCTCTGCTGGTTTGTACCAAGGTTGGCATGGTCCATTCCCGGCTTTTCAGGGCTGATTGCTCCGTGGGGCCGCGGTCGCCTACTCGAGTCCCTCGGCCTCTTGGTCCGTTCCGGCCGCGACCTGCCCTCCGCCCTCGAGTTGCTCGATAAGCCGGCCATCCATGGCTGCGAGGCTCGCCGCCGGCTTAAACTCATGCGGCTGAAAATCGATGAGGGCGCCACTGCCAACTCTGCAATGCGCCAAGCGGGTTGGATCGACGCACCACAAGAAGCATGGCTAGGCCTAGCTACTCGCTCGGGCCGTTTTTCAGAGGCTCTGGTCGAATTGGGTGGCAGCCTCCAGTCTCTATCTTTACGCCGCCTCAAATGGCGTTCCACCTTGGCAAGCACCTTCGGAGTTTTGTTGGTCGGCCTGCTCGTGGGGTTGGTGGTGGTGGCCTTTTTCATCCCACTGGTCGAAATGATCGAATGGTTGGGCGGCTGATGAAAAACAACACCCATGCCAGACCAGGCTTCACACTGACCGAAGTGCTAGCTTCCATAGCCATCACAACCATGCTGGTAGGGGGAATGGCCGCTTTCACCGTCAAGGTGACATCCGAAATGACCGCCGCCAAAACCCGGAACGCTGTCGCGCATTGGGCCGCCGGCCAGCTCGAGCAGGCCCGCACCATCAATAGCCCAAAACAGCTTGCCGATTTTGCCGCCAAAAGTTCCTTGCCAGAATTTTTGCAACTAAAAATGGTCCGTCCCAAAATCCAGGCCACAGTCAACCCGGTTCCAGGCTCTCCTAACCTCAGTCGGTTAGACCTCAATATTCAATGGACTACCACAGCAGGGGCTCCCGCTAGCCCCGTTCGTTTGGCGACACTGGTCCCTGTGGTGGAGGACAAACCATGATCAACCGCACAAGTCCGGCCCGTGCCGGTTTTTCACTGATCGAGGTGTTGGTGGTTCTGGCTGTGGCAGGCCTGTTTTTCGCCATGGGCTCCGCACTCCTTTACGGCTACCTGCGATTAAACAACGCCTCTGCCTACCAACTCGATAGCCTCACCACTTGGCGCGACATGGCCGATGCCTGGAAGCGCGATATCCACCTCGCCAAGGCCGCACCAACACCCCTCAAGCCCAACGACAACACCGCCCAAACCATCGACCTGCCCGAGGGGGCAGTTGTGTGGAAATGGGAGGCCCATCGTCTGGTCCGCCAAATAAACGGCGCAAAAAATCAAAAAGCTTGGAGCCTTGGCAACGGCAAAACCTGGCTCGAGTTCTCCTCCAGCCCCTCAAAACAATTGCAATTCCTGCGCCACGGTGACGACAAGGTAGACGGCCGTAAGCTCCAAGCCGAATACATTGCTAGAGTCGGGGGGGATTTGCCATGAGGCTTGTCCGTGCCACTTCTCGCCGGGGTTTCTCGCTCATTTGGGTACTAGTACTGGTTACCCTGACAGCGGCCATCAGTGTCGAATTGACCCGCCACATTTTCATGGCCCGCCAGCAGGCTGTCGCCACCGAAACTTGCCTGCAGGCCGAATGGCTCGCCAGAGCCGGCCACGCATGGGCTGCCAACGAATTGGCTCAATTGGCAGACAAGGCAACCTTAGGAAAGCTGCCAGGCGAAAACTGGCCCGGAACCTGCCTAGCTGCCATAAAACCACTTGGAAATAACCGGTTGGCCCTCGAAGTGGTCGCCATTGCAGGCAGCAAACCCTTCACCCAGAAATGCGTCCTGCAGCAAGATTGGTCGTTGCCAAAAGACCCGTCCGAAAAGCCAAAAGCTGTAAGCCCGGTCCGCTTTGAAAATGGCCAAAGCCCAAAGCCGTAGACCTATTCAAAAAAAACACCCCTCCCGTTTTGGGGGAGGGGTGTTAAATAACGTCACCGACTTCAAAATCAGGGAATCTCAACTGTTTCACCACCATCCGGAGTCAAAATTGCCTTCAAGACCTTGGGGTCGATCTTTTTGTTCATGTATCGAACAGATCCATCCCCAAACCCCACATTGAATCCATCCTTCACCGCTGCAAGCAGCTTCTCAATTGCCCCCGCCGTGCCGCCATCCCAGTCCTCCGGCTTGGTCCAGGTCACAGCCATGCTCGCAGGCACTTCCATGGTGATCAAAGTGTTCGAAGTTCCATCCGTGATTTCGTTAAGCTTCACACCCTTGGCAGGATTGGCAAAAGTGGTTTCCTTGCCGGTAGGCACCACATAGGTGGTTTTGCCGTTCTCCAGCTTCAGGGCTGGGTTTTTATAAGTATTGGGCATCCGGTTAATCAACTTCTTGTTGTGGTCACTGTCCCAAGGCTCGTCTAGCTTGAACTGCTTGTAAAGGCGCTCCTCCTCAATGTACGGAAGAATCATCACGCGCCAGCTAAGCAAGGGCTTGCCATCTTTGCTGGTAATCGCAGCCGATGGAAAAGCGCCCATCGCGCTATGGGTATTGTGGAAAGCCAGGCCAATCTGCTTCAGGTTGTTCATGCTTTCCATGCGCTTGGCCGCCTCTTGGGCCTTTTTGGCAGATTCGCCAATCAGATCCAGAATCGGTTGCGAGTTTTCCATTTCCATCAGCAGACCATTATTTTCAACCTTAAGGCCCTTCTTCATTTCGTCCACAATCTTGCCAACCAGCTCCACAATGTCGCGAGCGTCCGGCTGCTGCGCAAGCATTTTAGGTGCCAAATCAAGGCCTTTCTGTGCGAAATTCATTGCCTTGGTCGCAGCCTTGCCATCCGCCTGCTTGATAAATAGCCGCGCCTTGGGCGGAAATATATCAAAGCTTACGCCAGCCCACTCCAGTTGGTTGGTGATCTCACCAGGGTCAAGCCCTGGCACGCGCGCCGCCAAAAGGGGCGCAAACTCCCGCAGCGTCTTCTTCTGGTCTGCGGTGGGAATGATCGCAATCTGGATCGAGTGGTTGTCGTTCCAAGATTTCATCGCTTCGGTCAGGTCGGGCCTTGGCTTCCCCTTAGCGGCCTTAGCAGCTTTGATTCCAGACTCGCTACCCCAAAACAGCATCCCGTTGCTTTCTTCCATCTTCAAAAGGTCGCTGTTCGGCACACGAGCCCACATGCTCTTTAGCGAGGTAACCTGCTCGTCATCCCTTTTGGGAATCATGATAATCGGCAAAGGCTCGCCGCTGTCGAGGCCCTTGGTGCTCATGCCAATCCACATCTCATCAACATTCTTGTCGATGGAAGCTTTCACCGTTCCAATCGCCAGCCCGGCAGCAAGTGCCTGCCCCTGGTCAATCAGTTTCTTGGAGCTCAAAAAAGATACCGCCTTGGTCAGGTCAATCTTGCCAGGCCTGACCCGCACCACAACAAAAGTCTCCCCATCCAAATGGGGCACCGGATCCACCGCCCGGGCCGGCATCAAACCGGCGCCCGTCACAGTCACCGCAGTCAAAAAGGCAATCACTCGTGAAAATCGCATCAGCAAACTCCTGTGGGAAACGAACATCAATCACACATTATACTGGATCAAACCCGTCACTTCTTCCATTGAACCTCGTAATGCACAGTATTGCTCAATCCAACGGGCTTTTTATCCAAGGGCATTGGCATTCCTCTTAAAACCCCCTCGGTTGCACTTTTTCGCGTGTATTCAAATGGTTTGCCATGC
>CAIWHS010000677.1 GCA_903912515.1 uncultured Planctomycetaceae bacterium | reverse complement strand
TTGCTTGCTACCCGGCTGGTGGGTCGGGAGGCCATGGGGGATACTTTCGAGTTCACGGTGAGCCTAGTTGCAAAACTGGGCACCTCAATTGATTTTTCCCAGTTGGTCGGCAAATTCGCCTACGCGGTGGTGTCGCTGCCAGGCGGCGCGAGCCGCACCTACCACGGCATGATCTGGGAATTCTGGCAGGATGACAGCGACGGCGTTTTCGACCACTACACCATGGTGCTCAGGCCCCGGACTACCCGGCTTGGTTTGGTGAAACGGTCCAGGGTTTTCCAGAACCAGTCGGCCACCCAGATCTTTTCCGAGCTGCTGGCTCCCTTGGAAACACCAGAAGGTTGGGCCACCCAGATGTTTGTATTACCGCTTCCCAGCAGGGTTTACTGCACCCAGTACCGGGAAACCGACCTGCAGTTCCTGCGCCGGCTCTGCTCGGAATCCGGGGTGACCTACTATTGGATTCACCGTTCAGGCAACCACTGTATTAACCTGAGCGACAACACAACCATCAACGCGCCGGATCTCGGGCCCATCCCCTACCAGCGGCAAGCGAGTGGCACCCTCGAGGAGACGGGTATCCGCTCCTGGCGGTTGCGGCAACGCCAATCGGTCACCTCCGCCCAGGTGGTGGGCAGCCAGTTCGAAGTTTTCAATCAGGAACTGCAGTCCACAACCAGCGGGCCAGCCGCCATCACAGCTGGCAGCGTGCCCCTCAAGCCGTTCGGGTTTCCGTCACCCTGGCAGGAAGACGAGCTCTCCGCCTCCAGGTTTTTTGATTCGGTGACGGCATCGGGAGCTTCCAATCCCGATGCCATCACCAACATCTATTCCAGTCAGCCCAAGCAATCCACGATTGCGGCCTTTGCCTGCGCAAGCAATAGCGTACGCGCCTTTGCAGTAGGCGATTGTTGCCAGTAGACGCCGGGGCATTCCTTCACGTTGACCGGGCACCCGAACCAGAGTGGTCAATGGGTGGTGGTGTCGGTTGAGCACACGGTGGAGATGGAGGGGCGTTATTGGGCCGGGGAGGCATCGGCGCTGAAGACCGAGGCCCGTGCCGAGTGTGCGCCGCTTTCACTGCAGCAACACATCTGGCCGCTGGTGCCCAAACCCAAGATCGGCGGGGTTTTGACCGGCATTGTCATCGGGCCGGAAAACAACGAGATTTTCTTGGACCAGTACGGCCGGGTGCAGGTGCGTTTCTGGTGGGATCGCGACAACAGCACCACCTCCTGCTGGATTCGCGTGGCGCAGGTCTGGGCCGGTCAGGGGTATGGGGCATTTTTCTGGCCGCGGGTGGGGCATGAGGTGGTGGTCTCCTTCGAGAACGGAGACCCGGACCGGCCTATCATTGTCGGCAGTGTTTACAACAACACCAACAGTGTTCCCGTGCCTATGCCGCAAAGCTCTTATCTTTCGGGTGTTAAATCCAAAACCGAGGGTGGGGATGTCACCAAGAACTTCCATACCATGATCCTGTCGGACGAGATGAATGCGGCGGTGATTTATGTCC
>CAIWHS010000676.1 GCA_903912515.1 uncultured Planctomycetaceae bacterium | reverse complement strand
GCCAAGCCCAGGCAGGCGGCTTCTTGCAAAAAGAGGGCGGCAACCTGACTGCGAGTGGCCCCGGCGCAACGCAGGACACCTATTGAACGGCGGCGTTCCTCGACACCCACGGACATAACATTATAGACTAAAAAGAGGCCGACTATGAGCGAACCCAGTCCACCCACCTGGAAGCCCAGCTCCAAGCCACTGGTGACATCGCCGACCAGACTTTCTTCCTCGGTAACGGTGTGGAGTTCAGCTCGACCGGCCAATTGCTTAGTTATGTCACGCATCAGGCGGGCCTGATCAGACCCTTTATCGGCAGTTAAATCGAGTCTGGTGACGGTGCCGGGGCGCTCTGGGTAAATGAGAGATCCCGCTTGGCCGGCAGCCAATGCGACCACTTGACCAATAACGGGCGCCAATCGATTGGTTGAGGCACCTTCGGCCAACTTGAAGGTTCCTGCAGCGACGCATTCGAGCTTACCGGCGCCTGCCCGCATGGTAAAAGGCTTACCCAATAAACCGAGGTTTTCGCCTGTGAGAACAGGGTTTTTGGATAGGAGCAGAAGCGGGTTCAGGTTTTTTGCGATTTCAATGACAAGACCTTGGGCATCGACCTGCTCCCGGAGGGATGCCAGATCGGGAACGAAGCCCGGAATTTTGCCACCCTGCTGCCACCCCAAGACAAAAACAGGCCTGGCAGGAGAACCTTCCACCTGAATGAGTGCACGGCCTATAACCAATGCCTGAACGGAAGCCAGGCCTGGGATATTGGCCGCAGCCAGCTCATCGGCCAAGGCGAGCGGAACGCCGGCCCTGCCATTGAGGACGAGTAGGTCCCCCCGAGCAAATGGGTCTTTTTTACCTTCAGTAATACCACGCTTGAGGGATTGGGTGGCTACCAGCGTGGCAACACCCAGCGCTATGGAAAGGACGATTAGAAAAGTGCGACCAGGCTGTTTGAGGAATTGGGCTGGGATCACCATGCGAGCAAGTTGGAGCATGGGTCAGGCCCTGACCGCGGCTTGTCGGGGGTATTCCTCGCCGGCAATTTTTCCATCGCGGATGCGGACGAGGCGATCTGTGCGGGCGCCGGCTGAGGCATCGTGGGTGACCATCACGACGGCGCATTTCTCGCTTTTTGGCAAATCGCACAGAAGTGTCAGGATTTGCTCGGTGTTTTCGGAATCAAGATTCCCAGTTGGCTCATCGCACAAGACTGCACCGGGTTTGAGCACCAAAGCGCGGGCAATGGCGACGCGCTGCATTTCGCCGCCCGACATCTCTTCGGGCAGGTGACGGCCCCGAGAACCAAGATTGACACGCTCTAGGACGCTGTTTGCCAACTTCAATGCAGAGAGCCTTCGTTCCCCCCTGAGTATCAGGGGAAGGGCGACGTTTTCCTCAGCTGACAGAGTTGGAAGAAGGTTGAAAAACTGAAAAATCACTCCTAGGCGGGTACGGCGCAGTATGGTCCGCTCGGCATCGGACATGGATGCAAGGTTTTTACCTTCGAACAGTGCGGACCCGGAGGTTGGGGTATCGAGGCCACCCATCAGGTGCATGAGGGTGGACTTGCCGGAGCCGCTTGGGCCCATGATGCCAACAAATTCACCCGGCTCGACACGCATGTC
>CAIWHS010000675.1 GCA_903912515.1 uncultured Planctomycetaceae bacterium | reverse complement strand
GGTCAGGGTTAAAGTTGCAGGCGGGCCTAACCCGCCAAAACCTTCTCTCTAGCCCTATCGTCATAAAGGTGACGGCAAAATTTGAAACACTTTTGGAGGGAGTGCCATGCGCCGGAAACCGACCGCGAAATCTGCCACTCCACCCGTCCTTTGGACACCCCAGAAAGCCAAAAACGCCCTGGGTTTCCTCAGCCGGGTTATGGACGACATCCGTTCTGTCGCCCTCGACCAAACCGCCACCCAATTGCGTCTCCAACGTATTGGTGGGCAATCGGGGCGCCCCGACAGGAATCTAATTTTGGGTAAAAAATCCCTTGAAGAAGATCTGGAGCAATCCCGAATCCTGGGTACACAACTCATGGAAGAAGCCTCAGATTTGGGCCTTCATCCTGTTGATCCCATCCAAGGAATCGCAGCACTTCCTTGCATGACAACCGAGGGCCTTGGGTTTCTCGTAATAGATCGATTTGCGGAGGAACCGCTGGTTGGCTGGCGCCTGGCAAAAGATCCTCCAGGCGTACTTCGCGATTTGAACGCCCCTGGAACTGATTTGCCAGATACAAAGCAAATCGAATTGAAGCCGCAGAATGGTGAATCTACCGAACCTGTCGACAATGCTGCCTGATACGGTTCTCTCTAGTTCCAAAAAAGCACAGGCCACCCGCATTCCGGGTGGCTTGTGCTTTTTAATTTGCCCGTTCGGAATCCTTAAAACAGCAAAACTTGGGCAATGGTGAAATAAAGAATGATCCCGGTCACATCCACAAAAGTAGCCACAAATGGGCTGGAAGCAATTCCAGGGTCCACATGGATGGCCCTAAAAAGAATGGGCAACATGCTGCCCACTAAGGTCCCCCAAATACATATGGCCGCAACGGAAAACCCAACTACCATGGCCAACCTGGGAAGACTGATAGGGTCTCTTGGGAAAGTGCAATTGGACGGGAAATGGTATACCAAACCACCATCTGGCAAAACCTCAGGCTCCGGCACCGTTTTCTCGGCGGGAAGCATCACCAGCGAGGTTCCTCCCGTTAGCTCCTGTTTGGCATTTAGAGGCAATTGCACATGCCCGTTGGTGTGAAATTCCAAATGGCTACTGCCTTTTGGCAACAACACATCAAACGGCTCAACTCTTGGTGGCGATGCCGATCTCAGCCCCTCGCTGGTAAAAAACGCCCTCCCATAACCAATCAGCCCCAAGGTTAGCCCCAAAGCTAAACCCATCACCAATTCGTGACGCAGCACCCTGGCCCAATCAGACAATCGAACCTCGCCAAGTGCCATGGCGCGGGTGATCAGGGTAGCTGCCTGTGAACCGGAGTTCCCTCCAGTCGATATCACCAATGGCACAAAAAGGCTAAGAACCACAACTCGTGCAATTTCATCCTCAAACGATGCCAAGGCAGTGAAAGTGAACAGTTCCGCCACGAACAAACACGAAAGCCAAACTGCCCTACTGCGCCAGACGGTTAGAAAAGAGGCATCCAAATAATTCTCTTCAACCGGATCAACGCCACCCATTCGATGGGCATCTTCAGTTGCCGCCGAAACCACCGCGTCCATAACATCGTCATGCGTCACAATGCCAACCAAAGCGCCCATATGATCCACCACCGGCACCGCAATCAAGTCATAACGGGCCAGCACCAGAGACACTTTTTCCCGGTCTTCGTCTACCAGAACACATTGAATGCGGGATTCCATTAGGTCGTCGACCAATGCCGAACGCGGTGCCAATATCAGGTCACGCAAAGTGACTACACCCAAAATCCGCCTAGCATCATCAAGAATGTAAACATAATAAATTGTTTCGCGATCAGGGGCCTGCAAGCGAAGCCTTTCCAATGCCTCCTCAACCCGAAGCCCTTTAGGCAGCCAGGCATAATCGGGGGTCATCAAGGCGCCAACCGTGTCCTCATCATGGCTTGCAAGTGCCGCAATTTCACGACGCCCAGCTTCATCGACCAACCGCACCAGCTGCTCTGTAACTTTCGGGTCCAATCGTCGCAATAAATCAGCACGGTCATCCGGTGACATATCCTGGATCAATCGGGCCATGGGCAATCGACCAGCCGTCAAAACCAACTCTTCTTGCAATTCAGGAGGAAAATAAGAAAAAATCTCGGCTTGGGAGTCGATGGGGGCCTGCTGCAAAAAACGCCAAATTTCTTCCGGTGTGAACTCCCCTTCAAGGGTTTCAGCTGCTGTGGCAGGGTGAACCGCTTGGCAAAAGGTCGCCATTCCCTCGGCATCATCCTTGTCGAGAGCGAATCGAATTTCCGGACCAAACAGGGGATGCGCCATAGTATTCCCGCATAATGCCTTTTTTCACCAAAACCAAAAATCAGCCCCTCTATAGCTTCAGCCTCAAATTCTTGGATTGGCCGCCTCGTTGTCTATCAGGCGTGTCGTTCCAAGAAATGCTGCAGCCATTAATCGTACAGGCTTATCGATCAGTTCCACAGGCTGCATAGTCACAGGATCTGCCACACCAAAATAATCCAATCGCCAAGGGCTGCTGCTGCTCAAATGCTCCTGAAATAGCTGGCCAATCGCCTTGGAATCCTTAATAAGTCCGGTTTGCACTCCTTTGGCACACAACCGAAGGGCTCGGTGCAATCCAGGAGCTATCTCCCTTTCCTTGGCAGTCAAGTACTGGTTTCGGGAACTGAGCGCCAAACCATCCAATTCTCGAACCGTCGGACAAACAACAACCTCTGTTCCCAAATCTAAATCAGCAACCATTTTCGTTATTATTGCTGCCTGCTGTGCATCCTTTTGGCCCAGATACAACCTGTTTGGCTTTACCCGCATCAATAGTTTCAAAACCACCGTGCTAACCCCGATAAAATGCCCCGGACGGCTTCTTCCACACCAATGGTCCCCAACCCCAAGCACCTCAACTTGGGAACTAAAAAAAGGGGGGTAAATATCGGAAGGCTCAGGCCAATAAAGAGTGGCCGCACCCTTCAATCGACATAGGGCCTCATCCTTTTCCCAAGGGCGCGGATATCGTCCCAAGTCTTCAGCAGGGCCAAATTGCATCGGGTTAACAAAAACAGACACTACCGTTAAATCATTTTCTGCCACGCTCCGTTCAATTAGCGCCGCATGCCCTGCATGCAACGCTCCCATAGTTGGCACAAAACCCACCGATCCAACCGCCTTCAGCCGCCAATCCCTCAATTCGCTGTTTTTCTTAAAAATTTGCACGCCAGCCAACCTTTCTCTCTCCAGTGGGTTTCAAACTTGCCCTAACTCTTGCTTCTCCAAAACCATTCCCAAATAAGACCTTGGCTCCTTGTGATAAAGCCCCAACAGTCCGGCAACTTTTTCAATCTTTTCCAATGCGTCGCCTTGCTCGCCTTCTTTTGCCAAAATTTCGATTTCCACAAATAAGCCAATTCCATCCACTTCATCAAAATGCACATTCATTCCGGGCCAACTTTGCACATGCTCATACACCTTCCTAGCCTTCCTAACCTTTGCAACAGACTTGAAACCCAATTCTGTCAAAAAATCGGTTGCCTCTTCCGCCATACATCCCTGAAAAGATAATTCAATTTCCCGTCTTACCTTGAAGCCCCCTGCGTTTTCCGAAGGCTTCCCTTTGTAGGTGAACTTGGGTTCTCCGTTCTGGATTCGCAGCCTAAGGGCCTCTCCCGTTTGGCGAAAATCCCGCTCAATTCCTTGGAAATAAAGGTCCTCCTCGATGAATGGAACGGGTAAAGCCACCTTCCAACCATTCATTTCCAATGCCAAAAACACCAGGGTACCGGACTCAACCCTGAATTTTGCCTCAACCTCCAAGGTCATGAATTTTCTCCAAATTCTTTTGGCCAAAATTCCAAAAAAACCTTCCGACACCTTCCCTTAAACAACCTACCCACCCACTATGGGGCAAGGTTATGAATAATGACATGACGCCCGCGGCAAGTCAGGGGCGAATGGATCCAAAATAAACGGGAGTATTTATGGCACTTCGACTGAATGTTTGCCCATTAGGTGACCTGCCATTGGGCACTTGCAAAACCATCGAAACCGGTGACAAGGTTATTGCGGTTTTTCACCATGCGGATGGGATCCACGCTATAGACGACTTTTGCCCGCACATGGGGGCAGCCCTTAGTGGCGGGCATGTGGAAAACGGCCATGTCCATTGCCCATGGCACGCTTGGAGGTTCCGCCTAAACGATGGGGCATGGGCCGACAATTCGAAGCTTAAGATCGCAAGCTATCCGGTAGTGGTGGAAAACAAGCAGATTATGGTGGAAATCCCGCATAATCCCGACCAATCCACTACCTGAATCAAAGCTATCACCAATACCATTACCTTTGTTAGCCTACTTGTAAAGTTTGCGAAAGGCCTAGCAAGGGCTTAAAATACCTTTGTTCAACAGTCAAAAAGGGTCAAACGGCCCGTTTTCAGGCGATACCAACATGTCTTCAGAAACGCCATCGGCCCCGTCCCCAGTTCCGGTAAAGCTCCGAAAGGACCGCACCAGCGTGAAGGTCCATCAGCACACCATGCTGCTTTATTACTGGCCAGTTTGGTTTTTTGGGTTAGTTTTTGCTGTCCTTACCCTGCTTGATAACCACCGTTTGGCAATCCTCCCAAGCGACGGCCAAAAACTGGTTGCGACCGAATTAACCTTCAAGGAAAATCGTGAAACCGATGCGGTTACAAACAAAAAATATGAGCAAGGCACCGACATCCTCTACAGCGAAAAACATCCAGCCGATGGCAGTGTGGAAAACACCTCCAGGATAATCGCCAACAATGCCTACTTTGGTGTCATCTATTTCACAATCCTCCTTCTGGTGATCTTTTTCACCAATGTCCCGCTTCGTGGACTCACAGCCACCCTGTTTTTGGCTGCAATTATCATTGTTTTCCTATTGCTTTATTCGTTCGGACAGCTTCGCAATTTGGCCGAAAAATTCCTCATGCTCGATGTGAGAATAAACCTCGCAGGCTACATGATGATGGCTATCTGCATGTTCGTTCTCTGGGGAATTGCATTCTGGCTGGTAGATCACCGCATTTATGTCGAGTTCCTCCCCGGACAAATCAAGGTGGTAACCGAGGTAGGTGAAGGTGAAACCACCTTTGATTCGGCTGGCGTTGAGTTTCTCATTCAGCCCACTGACCCATTTAGAAACCATCTATTGGGACTTGCATGGCTTGGTTGGGCAATCAAGGCGGTTGGATTAGTGCGAAATAAAGACTGGGGTCTGGGAACCGGTGATCTGATCGTCACCACCGGTGGTTCAGACCGAAAGCAAATCCATATCGCCAATGTGATCGGCCTTACAGAAAAGCGTCAAGCAATCACCGAAATGCTTAAAAAACAACGCGTCCTTCAGGAATCAAGCTCCTGATTCGGCTGAGTCAAACTATCTCCAAAAAGGAACGGGGCCCGGTTAAACCGGACCCCGTTCCTTTTATTGATTTCGCCAGATAAATCAGGCTGGTTCGGTCATTTCTTCCTTGACCATTTGCACAAAATGAACCTGCTTCTTTTCGGTCATCAACCTCTCAGCATGGTCTCGTGCTTCTTTTTCCTTTGAAAATTCGTAGCTGGCAACCTTAGTAGCGTTGTTACTCAATACAACCCAAATGGCTCGCATCCGGGCAGATTTTTTACCTTTACCGGCCTTGGTAACTCTAGGTTTCTTAACCTTGGCTACCTTGGCTACCTTCGCCTTTTTCTTCTTTTTGGGGCGAACACCCTCTTCATCTTCAGATTCGGCTACCGCATCCGGGTCCTCTTCGTCGGATTCTTCAAATGCATCATCGTCTACTTCGTCGTCGTCGCCATCTTCATCGTCATCAGAATCGTCGTCGTCATCCTCTTCTTCTTCGACTACTTCCTCCGCCTTCTTCTTCTTGATCTTCTCGGCAGCCTCGGCCTCGGCTCTTAGGGCCTTGCGGTTCAGCGGTTTACGCGCCATCTCATCCCCTTCAATGGTTCCCGGTGGTTATCCACCCGTCCCTATGGTTCGCAACCAATTAAATTACAGTTACCCATCTGCTCTAGCAAGCCAATCTCCCAATCCAGGGGTCGGTCTAAATCCTAAAACAGATTAAGGATTTGGGTCGACAGCCAAAGGGCTTCCAAAAAATGCGCACGTTTTTACTTTTATCTACCCTCTGCCTACTTGCTTTCGCCCTGCGAATGGCCATTTCCCAAGAAAAACTCGACCAGAACCCAGCCTGGCAACGGTCAATGGGCTCAATTATTTTTTTTAACAGGGAAAGCCTGATCAAAAAATTTGCAAAATCTCCACAGAAATTAGCACCAAACTATGAAATTCAAGAAATAGAAACAAATCAATCCATTGCAAAAGATACTAGCTTAGTATTGCCTGACAACTATTTGCCCCCTACCCTTTCTTGGCTCATTTACCTTTCTGACCGTTGGTTTTCACCAATAGAGTCCCAATCCTTTATCCGTATGCTGAGCCTGATTTCAGGTTCAATACTCCCAGCCTTAGTTTTTTCATTATCAAGCAAACTAAATTTTTCAAAATGGGTATGCCTAGCGGTCGGGCTAGTCGCCACCCTCAGCCCTCCACTAGTATTGTCTTCCGTAATTACAAACCACATTGCATTGGCCACGCTCTTTTTTACCGGTGCACTTTTTTCGGTCATCCGCTGCCACCAAACCTCAGGATTGCTCTGGGGATTTACAGCTGGCATCGCACTCGCCCTTTCAACCCTCACCAACGCCAACACGATCATCCCCTCCATCTGTTTGATGGCCACAACTCTTTGGACCCTTCGCAACAAACCCAATGGATGGGTTGCTGCAACTTTCCTCACAGTCACCTTTTTCGCAGCACTTATCCCATGGCATCTGCAAATGTCACGGTCCAACGACAGCTTCCTACCTGCTTCAAGCGAAACTTTTGCCTCCTTCTGGTCAGGCACAATCCACGAAAACACCAGTAATGACATCACCCAAATAGTTGCAAAAGAAACAAATCCGGACGCGGTTGCCTTCCTTGAAAATCCCCAATTGACTGAATCTGATCGGGCACGGTGGTTTGCACGCGACGGCTTCCAACGAGCATTCCAAAACCAAGGTGCATGGATGTCCTCACGTCTGGCCAAAGCCTGCGCTAGCTACATGGGCGGTTTCGAATTTTGGAATCCCACTCCATTGGAAAAGGAAACAAAGTCTTCGTTCAAGGCGGGCTGTTTGGCCTGGTACCTATTGGGTTTAGTCCTAATAGCCCATCTAGGAATCACCAGGATTGGCCAGTTCTCCCCACAAGCAGCCCTTATTTTTGCGGCTCACTTCGGCTGGCTTATCGTCGTGTTTTTTTTGGCTTCCTCCAACGATTTATCATGGCGAGCCCAAATGGAACCGGTACTTTTAATGTTGGCTGCAGCCATGCTTGGAAATGCCAAACCAAGACGGGAATCACCTAACTAATTTCCAACATTCTGGGATATAAAAAGCTAACGATCTAACCAGCAACCGCTTGCCACATATTTAAGACCTTCCACATTAACGCCAATGGCTCACCATGACCCGCCAACCTGACCAACTTTGGCATTCAGTCTTCCGCCAACCTTTCACTGGGTTAAGTATTGGAAAACCTGATCACGCCGTTGGCGAAACAATCCACCATTTGTCGCTCAATCTGGAAAAATTAGGTGGTAAGCCAAAAGACAAAGACCTTGCAAGGTGCTGCATTGGGGCACTTTGGTTGAAGGCCGATTTTTTTGATGAAGCCCACAACATCTTTCAGGATTTAAAATCGCAGACTGGTTCACTCTGGCACGGGATTTCACACCGCAGGGAGAAAGATTACAGCAATGCGGGTTATTGGTATTCCCGATGCGGAAATCACCCCGCCGCCCACCAAATGGCCAATAAAATACCTGGTGAATTAGCCGGACCATTTATCGACAAATTAAAATTTACGCCCAACTGGGACTTCAATAAACTCAATAGCATTATTCAAGAAAATATCAGAAACAATTCCTGTTTAATTCAACTGATGGCACTCCAAGAATTTGAATGGTGTCAAGTTTTCCAATGGACAATCAATTCAGCCTTGGGAATGGATGTGCTTATTCCCTGATTTCATCTGGGCTCCAATATCGCTGGCAAAACTGGCATGCTTCCTTCAGGCAGCCATGTCGCCTTCAATTCACCATTTCCAGAAAAAAAATTGCAATGAAAGGGTGAAATGACCTGCCATTTTGCAAGAATTTTGCCAGTTTGCTTGCTTGCTAAAACCAGCACCAACGGCTCCTCCCAACTCCAGGGCATTAATTGAAGATTTCCTGCCGGGCAGGAGATTTTAAAGCCATCATTCAAAGGCTCAAAAGAGTCACTTTCAAATACCAGACAATTTTCGGAACCCACACGCCCACTACGGATTTCAAGCGAAATCACATCGGTTGAGGTAACAAAACTTTTCGGAACGATAATTTCAACCCGGGAAGGTTTCAAAGTAAATTCATCAGCACTCAAAAATTCAAACAATTCATCTATCGGATTATTCTTAGAAATAGAGCCATTGGGTTTCGCCTCCAAATTGGCAAGCCATGCGACCCATTTTCCATAGTAAGACCAATTATGTACATTAGAATTATTTCTCAACCACTCCCTAACCATATTTCGGCTCAAAACTCCCGAACCCAACTCTTTATTAACCTGGGCTCT
>CAIWHS010000674.1 GCA_903912515.1 uncultured Planctomycetaceae bacterium | reverse complement strand
CCACGGTTAAAATGTTAGTGTCAAAAATGATATCGGAAGCGGGAAAGCCGACTTGCTCGGTTAGAAGCGTGTAAGCCCGGGAGGATATTCGCACCTTTTCCGAGGCCGTAACTGCCTGGCCTTGTTCATCAAAAGCCATTACCACAACGGCCGCGCCAAGTTGCCTGATCTCACGCGCCTGCTTCAAAAACGATTCTTCTCCCTCCTTTAGGGATATAGAATTTACAATCCCCTTCCCTTGGTTGCACTTCAGGCCCGCTAGCAAGATTTCAAACCTGGAACTGTCAATCATCATCGGTGCCTTCGCGACCGCCGGCTCCGCTGCCGACAGGTTGACAAATCGCGTCATCGCCTGCACACCGTCTATAAGCCCATCATCCATGTTGATGTCGAGAATGTTGGCGCCGTTTTCAACTTGGTCCCGAGCGATTTGCACCGATTCCTCAAATTTACCTTCCCGCACTAAACGGGCAAATTTGCGCGAACCAGATATATTGTTGCGCTCACCAATATTCACAAACGGGTTTTCCGGCCGTAATACCATCGTTTCTGTGCCGCAAAAAGCAGTTCTCGCCTCAGGCTTGCCAAGCTTTCGTGGGGCGATCCCCTCCACCGCTTTACCAATTTCCCTAATCCAATCAGGCGTGGTTCCACAGCAACCACCCACAAAATTCAACCACCCATTCGATGCGAATTCGCCTAGCGCCTCCGCTGTCTGCTTGATACTTCCCGTGAACCCCCCAAAACCATCTGGCATGCCGGCGTTGGGGTAACAACTAATGGGTAAATGCGTCCACTGTGCCAATTTTTCAAGGTGCGGCCGCATTTGCTCCACACCAACCGCACAATTCAGCCCAATCGACAGTGCTGGGAAATGCTCGACAGATAGCGCGAACGATTCAACCGGCTGGGCTGAAAGCGTTCGGCCGTTGTCGAAAATCGTGCCCGAAACCATCACAGGCACACGCTTGCCACCCTTATCGAAAAATCGTTGGATTGCATAAAGGCATGCCTTCAACACCAAGGTGTCAAAGGTTGTTTCAGGCAAAAGAATGTCCACGCCCCCATCCACCAGGGCGGCAATCTGCTCCTCGTAATTGTCAACCATCTCGTCGAATGTCACCGACCTTCGGCCAGGATCTTCAACATCGGTCCCAAGAGAAAGCGTTTTTTTGGTCGGCCCGATACTTCCAGCCACAAACCGCGGTTTGCCCGGATTTTTCCGGGTGTATTCTTCCGCTGCATCTTTGGCAATTTCGGCTGACCGCCGATTGAGTTCCCCAACTAGATGATCGAGATGAAATTCGCCCATCGATAAGCGGTTGCTGTTGAAGCTGTCCGTTTCAATGATGTCCGCACCGGCTTCCAGATAAGCGCAGTGGATCGACCGGATCATGTCCGGTTTGCTCAAAAGCAAGGCCTCCGTGCAGTTTTTTAATGGCACCGGATGCGAGGCAAACCGGGCACCCCGGTAATCCTCTTCGGTTGGCTCGTAGGCGTAAATCATCGAGCCCATAGCGCCGTCCAGCAGCAGAATCCGTTTTTCCATTGCCTCGGCAAGAATTGAATTACTGCAAATGGATGACAATGAGGGGATTTCGAGGGGCGACATCAGCTGATCCGAACAGGTAATTTTCAGGAATCCCCCATCCTATGGAGGCTGCATGCTTGTTCCTGATAGATACTTCTTTATACCGGAAATTATCGCCGGCACACAATCGTGATAGGCACCGGTTTCACCCGGTTTGTTGAAAAATTAGACCCCAGCGTCCAGCGATGATCCAGGGTCGATACACTAGCTAAGTGCTCGCCCTCGATTTCAGTGCCTTCCCGGACAAGTCGCGGGGAACCTTCCCTGGTTCCCACCGGAGCATCGCTGGCACGCTGGGGCCTGGCCTGAACGGTTGTAAGATACCGCTCGCCTTGTTGCTATTAAAAGGTCGCCTTTAGGCTTATTAGGCCCTTTTCAAAAAACGACTGCTAATATGAATAGATAATGAATGTCCCGCCGGAGTCAACAATTTGTCGGTTGATATTCTTATTTTATTGTTCCAAAGTTTTCTAGTTGTTCTTGTTAAATAAAAAAAGCCTCCACCTGTGCCGTTTCGGGCGCTTTTGAGAACCCGCAATGTTAAGGGGGGACCCGAAACCAGACTTATGGATCCTGCGCTAATTGGCGGGCTTGCATGCATCTGGTCCCTTTGATTGAAAGGTCCCCGCGGGATCTCCATAGGTTCAGCAAAAGTACGCCCAATGACGAACACTGCAGAGGCTCACTATTCATAACAGGATGAGCCATCTCTTCGCAATAAACTTGTTTTCGGTTAACCTGAGCCTGTGAACTTGCTCAAACCGATCACAAGTTGTAACTGGGCACTTTGGGTCGCCCAGTAGCTTTTGAATATATGGGGGTTAAGACTGTGATTTTTAAAATGGAAAATGTGGCGCTCCTCGTAGGGGCCATTTTGGTTGCAATTGGTGTCGGTGGGTATGCCACAGCCGAGGTAAAATCTCTAACAGCACTCATTCCCGCTGCAATAGGTGTTGTTTTTCTCATCGTGGGGGCGTTGGTCACTGCCAAACCAGCCACCCGAAAACATTCCATGCATGTTGCCGCAATGGTAGCACTGCTTGGAATTCTGGCAGTTGGTGGCAGGGGAGTGATGAGCCTCAGCAACATGAATCTGGCTAAAGCAATCAGCTTTGGTGGAACTATTTTGGTTCTGGTGGTGTTCCTCGTTTTGGCAATTCAATCCTTTATTGAGGTCCGTCGGGAAAGAGAAAGAAATGCCCGCCAAGAGAAAGCACCTTGATGCGGCTTTCGCAAGGTTGGGCTGGCGGTTGATAGCGAATGTGAATTAACTACATCCGATTCACCCTCTAGTAGGCAGTATTCACTCTCAAGCAGGGTCTATTTATGCCAGCCCAATCAATGGTTTTCTGTGTTTTGGCTGTTCTTTTTTGCCTATTCAACGGGTTTTCAACCCATGCGTTTGCGCAAATTCCTGGCGAAATGCGTTTCCAAAAAGGACAAAAATTCCGTTTTCAAGTTGATCACATAACCGAAGTCACCGACTCCCAAGGGGAAACTAAAACCACTGTAAAGAACACCGTTTTGGTCACCAAGCTTCTTGAAATTCTGTCGGTGGACGAGTCAACGCGCTCAGCCACTATCACACTAAAACTTGAAAAATTGAAAATGGAAACCGTGCGCCCCAACGGTCAAATTCTTGCTTTTGATAGTGCAGCCAAAAACAAGGATGACGGTCCTTTGGGCAAAAGTCTCGCTCCACTTATCGGTAAGGAAATCGCCCGCCTCAAGGTAGACAACCAAGGCCGTGTTCTTGAGGTCCGTTCCGAGCAAACACCGGCCGGTCGCTATGAAGTGGAGCCCGTTTTTTTGGTTGTTTTCCCAGGTAAAACTCTCCAGGTCAATGAAACTTGGCAAAGGGCCTACAATGCCACCCTCGATCCACCCGCCGGGACGGGCGAAAAAGTCCCCATGGTCCAAACCTACAAAATTCAGTCGATTGACGGGCCTAAGGCAACCATTCAACTGGAAACAGCTTGGAAAACCGAGCCAAAAACTGCCAACGATCAAATGCCCCTGCTGCAATACTTGCCCCAAGGAACCGTGGTCGTAGAAACCGCCTCGGGGTTGCCTTTGGAGGCGACCTTGAAAATTGACCGTGAAATCAAGGATTCAAATGGCGCTGGTTCTTCATACAAGTTCACCAGCACCTATGTCGAACGGCGGGTTGAGTAAATTCCGAAAAATAAGCAGGTGCCATCCAATTTGCATTGAATGGTACCTGCTTGCCTAACAACCTTAAAATCGAATTTAGCTAAGCAAGTCCTGCACAGCCGCTTTTTCTTCAAGCAACTCATCAAGCGTGGCTTTCAACTTTTGCTGGCCGTATGAGTCTAGCGAAAGCCCTTCAACCACTTCATACTGGCTGCCGGGCAGCGTTTTACACGGATAGCCAAACACCAGCCCCTTAGGCACCCCATACTGGCCCTTGGATACCACCGCCATGCTCACCCAATCACCGTTTGCGGTTGGGTTCAGTTGGCTTTTCACATGATCCAAGGCACCGTTTGCGGCAGAAAGCGCCGAAGAACTTCCCCGTGCCTTGATAACCGCAGCCCCACGCTGTTGCACCTGAGGCACAAATTCGTTTTCCAGCCATGCCCTGTCTGTGATCACCATGGGGGCTGGCTTGCCCCCAATCAAGGCGTTGGTGAAATCAGGGTACTGGGTGTTGGAGTGATTACCCCAAATGGTCATCCGCGTTACATCGAGAACCGAAACACCAGCTTTTTTCGCCAACGCACTCCGCGCGCGATTGTGATCCAGCCGGGTAAGAGCCGTCCAACGCTCATCAGGAATCTCCTTGGCCTGGGAGCGGGCTACCAGGCAATTGGTGTTGCAAGGGTTACCAACCACCAAAATCCGAACATCGCTGGCGGCATGGCTACCAATCGCTTTTCCCTGGCCAACAAATATTTTTCCATTGATGCCAAGCAGTTCCTTACGCTCCATACCCTGTTTGCGGGGGAACGAACCTACCAGAAGTCCCCAGTTGGCGCCATTGAAGGCCCGATTCGCATCATCCGTGATGATAATTTCATCCAAAACAGGCGAGGCGCAATCCTCCAACTCCATCGCCACCCCTTCCAGTGTGGCTAAAGCAGGGGTTATTTCCAAAAGGCGCAGGGAAACCTTGGTGTTGGCGCCAAATATCTCTCCCGAGGCGATTCGGCCAAGCATTGCATAGGCCACTTGGCCCGCTGCACCCGTCACAGTTACATTCACTTTTCCAGACATAGAGGTATCCTTTCAAGAAAAAATTGCCAAAAACAGGCAAAAGGGCAACAAATTGGAACTCAAACACTTGGTTCCCATGGGTCCCCCTTTTCAATGTGTTTCTGTCAAATAGGCTAAGGAGTAAGGGGGAGACTGTCCAAATAATCTCCCGCAAGGTTAGGGCCTCCCCATAGGCCTACATGAAAAGGGAGCTGGTTGAGCATGGCAGTCAAGGTTGCTATCAATGGTTTCGGGCGCATCGGCAGGCTGGTTTTCCGGGCCCTCACCGAGCAGGGCCTTATTGGAAAGGAAATCGATGTGGTCGCCGTGGGTGACATCGTTCCTACCGATAACTTGGCCTATCTCTTGAAATACGACTCCACTCAGGGCCGTTTCAACGGCACCGTGTCCTCTAAAAAGTCCGACCCGTCAAAAGCGGAAGACGATGTCCTTGTCGTCAACGGGCGTGAAATCAAGTTGGTCAGTGCCCGTTCCCCCAAAGACCTTCCTTGGAAGGCTATGGGCGTTGATTTGGTGATCGAGTCCACCGGGCTTTTCACTGAAGGTACTCGCGAGGCTAATGAGGTCGACAAGTCTGCCTTCGGCCACATCGTCGCAGGTGCCAAAAAAGTCATTATCTCGGCCCCGGCCAAGAACGAAGACATCACTGTTGTGATGGGCGTCAATCACGACAAGTACGATGCTTCTAAGCACCAGATTGTTTCCAACGCTAGTTGCACAACCAACTGCTTGGCTCCTTTGGTTCATGTTCTCTTGAAGGAGGGCTTCGGCATTGAGGAAGGACTCATGACCACAGTCCACTCCTACACCGCTACCCAAAAAACCGTCGACGCTCCTTCCAAGAAAGATTGGAAGGGGGGCCGCAGTGCTGCCATCAACCTTATCCCCTCAGCGACCGGTGCTGCCCGAGCGGTGGGCTTGGTATGCCCCGAGGTGAAAGGCAAGCTCACAGGCATGGCTTTCCGCGTGCCCACCCCAACTGTGTCTGTGGTCGACTTGACCGTAAGAACCGTCAAAAAGACCAGCTACAAAGAAATTTGCGAAGCTATGAAAAGAGCTTCTCAAACCTATCTCAAGGGCATCCTTGAAACCACCGCCGATGAAGTTGTTTCCAGCGACTTCATTCACTGCTCTTCGTCCAGCATTTTTGATGAAGGTAGCGGTATCGAATTGAACGATCGCTTCTTCAAGCTGGTGAGCTGGTACGACAACGAGTGGGGCTATTCCTGCCGCGTTGGCGACCTGGTTCGCCACATGGTCCAGAAGGGCCTTTAATCCCACCCGCAACTGGACGGGGAGCATCCCAACTTGGGAGCTCCCCGTTTTTTATTGTGGTACTCTTTCCAATTGATTTTTGGTTCGGAAAAGTTCGTGTTCTATTCATTTGCAACACTTTTCAGGTAATTTCACCATGGCTAAGCAAACGGTTGAAAATTTAGGCTCCCTGGCCGGCAAAAAAGTGCTGGTTCGCGTCGACTTCAATGTTCCTCAAGATGCCCAGGGAAATGTAACCAACGATCGTCGCGTTCGGGCCGCTGTTCCCACCATCAAGTCTTTACTGGCCCAAGGTGCTTCGGTCATAGCCATGAGCCACCTAGGGCGCCCCAAGGGCGACCCGGTGAAAGACGCCCCTTTTAAAATGGACAAGGTTGCCGAAGCGCTGTCCAAGCATCTGGGCATCAAGGTGCAAAAAGCTAATGATGTTGCCGGTGAAGATTCGGCCCGGTTGGCTGCTTCCCTAAAGCCAGGCGAGGTGCTTCTGCTGGAAAATTTGCGCTTCCACACAGGCGAACAAACGGGATGCGATAAGCTCGCCCTCCAAATCGCTCGGTTGGGCGATGTGTATGTCAACGATGCGTTCGGCACTTGCCACCGTAAAGACGCGTCCATGGTCGCGGTTCCCAAGGCCATGGCTGCCAAGCCCCGTGTGGTAGGCAAGTTGGTGGCCAAAGAATTGGAAATCCTCGATGTCCTACTGGCCAGCCCCAAAAAGCCTTTTGTGGCACTTCTAGGCGGCGGCAAGGTTTCCGACAAAATTGGCTTCATTCAGGCCCTACTCAAACGAGTCGATCGCATTTTGGTTGGTGGCGCGATGAGCTACACCTTCCTCAAGGCCCAGGGCATAGAAATTGGTGCCAGTCGTTGCGAAGCCGACAAGCTGGACTTGGCTAACCAGTTAATCGTTGAAGGTGCCGGGCGGATTCAGCTCCCGGTGGATCATTTGGTGGTCGACGGGCTCGACAAACCAGAAACCGCCAGAGTTGTCACCGAAATTCCCGCAGGGGCCATTGGTATCGACATCGGCCCCAAGACACGCGAACTCTACTCCTCCGAAATTGCCAAGGCTGGAACCGTGGTGTGGAACGGGCCAATGGGCAAGTTTGAAGACGAACCCTACAGCCATGGCACGCTGGCAATTGCCCAAGCTATGGCAAAAGCCCCGGGGATCACGGTGGTAGGCGGCGGTGAAACGGCTGAAGCGGTAGAGCAGTTCGGTCTAGACCACCAAATGAAACATGTCAGCACGGGTGGCGGAGCATTTCTTGAATATGTCGAGGGCACTCCGTTTGCCGCGCTTGCCGAAATTCAAGACAAATAAACTGCGTTCGATTGGCATAAAAAAGGCCCTCGGCGAATCTGTTGCCGAGGGCCTTTTTAATTGGTTAAGTTTTGATTTAGGCGCCCTGAATATCGGCGTCAAACACCCGCACTTTGCCCCAGGTAGGCTTGTTTTCTTCAATAAACTGCAAGTGCTTGGGGTGAACCTGGTAAATGTCGTGGGCGGCCTTGTCCACAAATACCAACTGCAGCGTTACATCAAAATCGAGGTCGTTCACTTCACGCCGCAGGGTTTCATTGAGTGTTCCAGCAGCATAAAAAACCACGCCAGGATGACCTGCGAGGTATTTGTGGCACGATTGAACCAGATTTTCCCGAGCCTCAGGGGTGCGATTTTTCAGCATGAAATAAACATCGTGAGAAAGCATGGCTGATTCCTTGTTAATCCGTTGGCTTGAAGCTGTTACCAAAAAGCTAGATTATACAAATTTGTCCCGGAATCAATAATTTCCCCGCTTTGATGGGCGCAAACTTAAACCTTGCAAATTAGGAGTATGAATCGGTTCCAGGCTGGGCTGGCAACCCCGGGAACAACACGATTTTGTCTTGCCGGAAAGAGTCGGCCATGCGAACCGGCAAATTAGCCACACAATAGCTGCAAAGACGCTAGCGATTGCCGCTGGTTCCTGCCAGGTCATGGCCTGATCCATCCTTCCAGCATCGTTCCCACCTGGAAAACCAAAATGGCCCCCAGATAAGCCAAAGTGGTCATGTAGGCAAAGGTAAATGCTGGCCATTTCCAAGACCTGGTTTCACGAGCCATAACCGCCAAGGTCGAAACGCATTGGCAGCATAATGCCACAAAAACCAACAAAGAGAGGGCTGTTGGAATGGTGAAAAGTCGGCTGCCGTCCGCCCTTTTTGCTTCCTGTAACCGTGACGCAAGCCGCTTTTCAGATTCATCGCCTACCGCAGTCTCCTCCCATTCAGGGTCCTGGCCAAAGACTATCCCTAAACTGGCAACAACTACCTCCCGGGCCGGAAAGCTTGCAAGGGCTGCTGCTCCAATTCGCCAGTCCCAGCCAACCGGTGCCCACAACGGATCAAGTGACCGGCTTACCCGAGCCAAAATGGTGTTCGATTTCCACTGTTCAAGTAAAACCAGGCGATCCTCGCCCTTGGATTCTTCAATCACCTCGGGCCAATATTTTCCGTCAGGGGTGGTCGATGGATAGTGCAGTAACGCCCACACCACCACCATGCTGGCAAGTATCAGGGTGCCAGCTCGGGCCAAAAATTCCCAAGCCGCCTCAACCATCCGCCTTGCCACCACCTTCACGGCAGGCACACGAAACGGCGGCATTTCAAGCATGAATATCGGCTTTTCACCGGCCAAAAGAGTGCTCTTCAGGGTCCATGCAACCAAGGGAGCCACAACAAATCCAATCATGTACAAACCAAACAATGTCAGTCCAGGCAACCACCAGGTTTGCGATAAAAATGCTCCAGTTAAGAGCACATAAACCGGCAATCGGGCCGAGCAACTCATTAAGGGGGCCACCACTATGGCTGCAAGCCGATCCCTCCGGTTCTCGATAACACGGGTGGATAAAATTCCAGGAACGGCACAACCAAGTGAACTCAATAGGGGTATGAAAGCCTTGCCACTCAGGCCGCACCGCGCCATCAAACGGTCCATCAGGAAAGCGGCCCGCGCCATGTATCCACAATCCTCAAGCACCCCCATGAATGCAAAAAGGATTAAGATTTGTGGCAGAAAAACCAAAACCGCCCCAACTCCCGGGATTACCCCTTCACAAACAAGGCTGTTGAACGGCCCAGGCCCTAATTGGCCCCCAAGCCAAGATGCCAACCCGTCCGTCAACTCGCCCAACCATTCCATCACAGGCTTGGCCAACACAAAAATGGCTTGAAAAAAAAACAGCATGATCAAAAGGAAGATGCCGGTTCCATAAAACGGATGAACCAGCCAACGGTCCGCTTTTTCGGTGAAGCCTTTTTGATTGTTTTGTGAGCGCTCAACAGTCCCTGCCACCTGTTTTCGTATCCAAGGATACCTGCAACGCGGCTCCAATACTGGCAGGGCAATCTGGTGTTGAGTGGTCAGCTTCTGGCGGGCTGCCTGCAATTCTGCGACAGCCGTCGCCCCTTTCTGGGCGGTCAGGCGTTTCTCCGCCTCACCCCCCTCGTCCACCAGTGCCCGTAGTACAAATCCCGGATGGCAATTCCAAGCTTTTGCCAGTTCCGCCTGAGTCGATTTTACCGCTTCGGGAAGCATTTGGGCATTGGGCGCCACTTTCCCAAGGGCGGCCTCGATAATAGCTGCTTTCAGTTCCCTCAACCCGGTACCCTTGGTTGCATTGACGGCGATTACTGCAAGGCCCAACTGTTCGGATAACTTGCGAGTATCAACCTTTATGCCTTGTTTTGCCGCTAGATCAACCATGGAAAGCGCCAAAACGACGGGAACGCCCAGTTCCACTGCCTGGCTGAAAAGATAAAGGCTGCGCTCAAGGTTCGAGGCATCCGCCATGCACACCAAAGCATCAGGCCGTGAGGATTCGCCAAAACAACCCGTCACCACATCCACAGCCAGAAGCTCGTCAGGGCTTCTGGCTGCAAGGCTGTAAGTGCCGGGCAGGTCGAGCAAATCAATGTCGTGATCGGTCCCGTTGAAGCTGGCCTTCAGGGCTCCCTTTCGCACCTCAACTGTCACGCCAGGATAATTGCCAGTCCGGTGGCGAAGGCCTGATAAAGCATTGAAAAGAGTTGTTTTACCGGTATTGGGATTTCCAAGAAGGGCCACCTGAAAGGGCTTTCCGTGGGTTGGTCCGCTGCCTTTGTCAAAAGTGTCCATGGGTTAGTCGACTGGGAGGGGTGCGGTGCGTACTGTAACCCTTTGGGCTTCCGAAAGGCGCAGGCTCAATTGGAAATCGCGCAACCGGATCTCCATTGGGTCACCTAGCGGGGCGTAACCCAATATCCGAATCGGTTCCCCTTCCAAAATACCCATTTCCAGCAATCTACATGCTACCGAATCGGTTCCCTCAACCGACACAATTTCGCCTTGGATCTGTAGCGGCCATTTATCCAAGGATTTTTCCACAGCGAAGGGTGGTTGCTGGCTAGTCATTCCGAAAGAGGCTGAACTAAAATTTGCTGGCAGAAGTCACCGCGCAGCGAAAGCTTGCAACTTCCAATCTGAAGTAAACAGGGTGAGCCCGTTTGCAATATTCGAATTTTGGTCCCTTGGCAAAGGCCCATTTCCTCCAGACGACGACAGACGCAGCAAGACTCGGGGAGGCTGCAAACCTCATACGAGCTGCCTTCTGCCGCCAAATCCAGAGGAGTGATCATGAATGCGGGTCCTTCGCCGGGCGGGTATGAGCCAAATCTGGAGGGAGGGCTTTTGGATCAAAACTCTTGCGCAAGTACTCTCGTTTCCATTTTGAGACAGGGTCTCAATAGCATATACATAGTTTAGTTCAGCACTTGGCTATGGTCAATCGGGTTCACCTTCAAATTCTAAAGGAAAACAAACCAAAACCTCGCCACGCGGAAAATCCTCATGACTCGGCCATGCATGAACCTCTTGGTGTTTACCCTCTAACCGCACTCCCCTGGAGTAATTTCGGCAGTTATCAACTGCTAATCGTTCTAATTCAGTCATTTCGGCAGAAAAAACCTTCACTCCACCTCGCATGCGCCAAACAATTCTTCCCCCCTGAATCCAACTGACACCAGTTTTTGAACTGCTTTTCCAACAATCAGATAGCCGAATGGCAAGTTTCTCACCTTTCAAACACGGAAACTGATTGGCAAGGGCCCCAAGCCCATGGCTTAGCCTCCAAATAGCCTCGATCCAAGATTTGGGAGCTAAAAGTTCGAAAACCAATAGCTCGCCTACCTTTCTTTTCAATTCAGGCCCAGATAATCCCAGACCTTTGACAATTTCGTGGGCAATCTGATGAGCCGATTGGTAAACAAAATCCGGTTTGGCAAATTTTATGCCCTTTGGACTCAAACCCAAGGCGGGAGCAACGCCCGTCTTGGGAAAATAGTCACACGCAACCGGCGGGGCGGTACAACCAAGGTTTTCAAGCGTATTTAAAGCAATAAGTTCAACCTTTTCAAAAAGGTTGTCATCGGTCCAATCCGCCAAATCATTGGTTCGATTCATCAGTGCACCATGACCGCCTGTTTTTACAGGAAGTGAACATTAGTACACTATTTGGCTTGAGTGCTACAAAAGACAAGGCGCAGGCTCGGAATTAATAAAAACCTCGATATCTTTGGATATCTATATTGCTGCCGCAGGCGACCCTGACCAAAAACCGGCCCAATCGGTGGAACCATCCAAATTCTGAACCAAACGGGCTAGCAAACGGGCCCCCTGACGAAGGTCTTCCATGTGAACCATTTCAACCGGGCTGTGCATATAACGGTTTGGGATGCCAATCAATCCGGTTGCCACACCGCCACGGGTTGTCTGAATGGCGTTGGCATCGGTGCCCGTCCCTTTGGGTACAGCCCTTACTTGAAACGGAATACTTTCCGCTTTAGCCGATTCAATCATCAACCGGCTCACAAGTGGGTGGATATTCGGGCCCCGGTGAATAACAGTACCCTGCCCCAATCGAACATCGCCTACCTGTTTTTTTTCGGTTCCAGGCGTGTCGGTTGCATGGGTCACATCCACGGCAATCCCCACTGTTGGATCAATTCCATACGCGCTGGTTATCGCGCCTCGAAGCCCGATCTCCTCTTGAACGGTACTGACACAATAAAGGTCAACAGCCAAAGGTTTTCCAGCCAAAAGGCGCAAGGTTTCAAAAACAGTCCATACCCCAGTCTTGTCATCGAGGCCGGGGCCGGAAAGAAATTCGCCACGCATCACTGTTAAAGACAGTTCTGCCGTGATGAAGTCGCCTACTTGTACCAAGCTTTCTGCGTCCTTTTTATCTTTGAATCCTGCGTCCACCCAAAGCTCGTGCCAAACTGGAAGCTTGTTGCGCTCTTCGGGAGTCATCAGATGCGGGGCTTTGCGAGAGCAAACGGCGGGAATAGGCCCGTTTTCCGTCCACAAGGTCAACGATTGGCCTAGCAGAATGGCCAAATCCCAACCCCCAACAGGTTGGACCAGCAGGAATCCGGAATCATCCACATGCACAACCATCAGCGACAACTGGTCACAGTGGCCTGCAAGCAGGATTCGCTGGACGGGCTTCCCATTCATACCTACCCGCGATCTATCTGCTCGGCGAATCGCGATCAGGTTGCCATGGCTGTCTTGGGTGATTTCATCGCAAAAAGGTTTGGCCCATTCCAGTAAACGCGCCTGAAGGCGTCCTTCATGCCCGGGGGGACTCGGGATGTTCACAAGCTGTTCAAGAAGTTCAAAATCTACCGGAACACGGTTGCTCATTCCAACACCTTTTCTAGGGCCTCGCGGAAGTCCAAGGCTGTCTGGAAACGCCCGGATGGTTGTCTTTCAATAGCCTTCAATAAAAACGCACGTGTCTCGTCCTTCATACCCGGAACGAACTCCCGCGGGTCCTTCGGAGGGCTGTTCATATGCCCGATAAGGGCCTGCATCGATTGCGAACTTTCCCAAGGCAAACTTTGGGTGAACATTTCATAGGCGGTCACCCCCAAAGCAAATAGGTCAACACGCAAGTCGGTGCTGGAGCGCCTGATAATCTCGGGGGCTAAATAGTTGGGGGTGCCTGTCCGGTTTCCGGGCCGGCAAAATTCCGGACGAAACGGAATGGCAAGCCCGAAATCAATGATCTTCACAACACCCTCGTTGGTGACCATGATGTTGCGCGGGCAGATGTCGCGATGCATAAAACCGGATTTATGGAGGTAGTCTATACCGTTGGCGATCTGGCGCAGGAAGTTGACCCGGTTGCCTTCCAGTTTTTTGTTCTTGGTCTCAATCAGGAAGTTCAGCCCCATCCCTTCCACAAATTCCATCACAATAAAAGGTTCGCCAGTCTTGGAATGAACCCCATAGTCAAGGGTTTGCACGATGTTGTCATGCCGAAGGCGCTGGCAGATTTCTCCTTCCGGAGGCTTGTTCAAACCCTTGAAGCGAGATTCAAAATGCGCGGTTTTTTTTTCGTCAAGCAGCTTCAAGCAGACATTCCGTCCAAGCTTCCTGTCTAATGCCTTGAAAACTTTTGACATGCTGCCTTGGCCGATGCGGTTGCCTTTGTCGAAACGCTTGTCCACATCTTCTTTTAAAAGCGGTTTGGACGGGGGTAGAACCCCACCTCGCCCGCTTTTGGAAATTGCGGCTGCAGCCTTCTTTTTTCCGCCCAAAAGGCGGGACAACCACTGGAACATGGCTCACCGCTGACAGTAATCGATGAGGCGAGCGACTTCAGTTCGCAAATCCTTCCGGTGCACTATCCGGTCAATAAAACCATGGCTTAATAGAAATTCGCTGGTCTGGAAGCCCTCAGGCAATTCCAGCCTAACCGTGTTCCAAATGGTGCGCTTGCCGGCAAAGCCGATCAGCGCACCAGGTTCTGCCAAAGTTATATCGCCTTGCAATGCCCAGCTAGCAGCAACTCCGCCCATCGTTGGATTGGTCAAAATGGCAATGTATAACCCACCAGCTTGGTGAAACCTGCCAAGCGCGGCCGAAACCTTAGCCATCTGCATGAGAGAAAGAATTCCCTCCTGCATTCTAGCCCCACCGCCGGAACCGCTCACAATAATCAGTGGCAGCTGTAATTTGGTGGCCGCTTCGATGGCCCGGGTAAGCTTTTCACCCACCACGGATCCCATGCTGCCGGCCATGAATGCGAAATCTGTGATCCCTATGGCAACCGGCCTACCACGAATGTAACCCCGCCCGACAACAGCCGCATCTTTCATTTTCGTGCGGGCTTGTTCTTTGACGATTCGTTCCTGATAAGCAATTCGGTCAAAGAACTCTAGAGGGTCGCAGGGAGAAAGGTTCGTATCCCATTCCTCAAAACTTCCATCATCCAACATTTGACGAATTCTGTCGGCTGCAGGCAGATAAAAATGATGCTGGCATTCAGGACAAATATTAAATTTCGCTTCAGAATCCTTGCGAAATATAGTTGCTTTGCAGGAAGGACACTGAATCCAAAGCCCCTCAGGAACGCCCCGTTTAGGACGGCCCGACATCGATAGGCCTGATTCTACCTCGCCATCCTGACGGGGTTGCTTGCTCATCCCTAAACTCCGCACCTGACGCTGGTCGCAGAGACCAATCCCTGCAATAAACTCATGACCGTGAGGAAAAACCTGTGGTTCTAATCAGGCCCCATTACATTACATTGGTCAAATTGACACTAGGCCGCAAGGTGGAGTAGCGCCAAGGACTAAAGGCTTTTATCCGTTTTTGCAGCCGCTTGATTCTTGGATCGCATTCATTCTTGGGTTTTAACCGGTTGTTGCCCACTAAGGACTAGGCTGGCTTGGATTATCAGATTTGAGGGTTTCTCCATGAGCATCAAGGTGGAAGGCGTTTGCAAAAATTTCGGCGCCTTCCGGGCTTTGGATGAAGTTTCTTTAGAGGCCCCAACTGGTTGCTTGGTTGCTCTTTTAGGCCCTTCAGGTTGCGGAAAAACCACACTACTCCGCGTGATTGCTGGTCTGGAAACCCCTGATCGAGGCTTGGTTCGCTATCAAGACGAAGAAGTTACCACCACTCCGGTCCAAAAAAGGAATGTTGGCTTTGTATTTCAACATTATGCTCTTTTTAGACACATGTCTGTTTTTGAAAACATTGCTTTCAGCCTTAGGGTCAAACGTTGGAATGCTGACAAAATCAATATTCGAGTCAAAGAATTGCTCCATTTGGTGCGAATGGAAGGCCTAGGAAACCGATTCCCCTCCCAACTTTCCGGTGGGCAAAGGCAGCGAGTAGCTCTGGCCAGAGCTTTGGCCAGCGAGCCAAGGGTTTTGCTGCTCGACGAACCATTTGGTGCCCTCGATGCCAAGGTTCGCTTGGAATTGCGTCAATGGCTACGCAGATTGCATGACGAAATTCACATGACCACACTTTTTGTAACTCACGATCAGGAAGACGCCTTTGGGGTAGCCGATCAAGTGGTGGTGATGCGCTCAGGAAAGATCGAACAGGTCGGTTCCCCAGCCGATGTTTTTGAGCACCCAGCCAACCCTTTTGTCATGGACTTTGTGGGCCATGTGAATGTTTTTCAGGGAAAAATGTGCGATGGCGTTCCAGCAATCACTGGTTACGCCATAGGCAAATTCGAGGGCCACGGAGGCCTTTCCAATCGTGATGGCGGTAACTTGGTTTTTGTCCGTCCTCATGAGTTGGAAGTCCTTACTGTCAACCCCGAGCGCGGGGCGCTGCCCGCATGCGTGGTCCATACCCACCCAGCAGGGCCTGTTATTCGTATTCATTTGCGATCGCCGGATGGGGCAGCTTCAACTAGTGTTGAAGTGTCCCCGGATCGCTTTCGCAAACTGGCCTTAAAATCCGGCCAAAATGTTTGGGTCGCACCCCGAAGTGGCAGGGTCTTTGAACCCGAGTACTCGATTTGATGGTGCAGGGAATTTTTACATTGGATGCCCCAAAAAAATGGCCAGCCTGATCGACCTGACTCACCCGATTAAAAACGGCATCCCGGTTTATCCCGGTGACAGGGGAGTAATCCTCACGCCAGATTCCCTGCACGGAGTCGCCCCGGATGGCTGCCGCATGGCCCATGTGGGGCGGGCCAACATCGGTTTGCACAACGGCACCCACATGGATGCTCCGTTCCATTTTTTGCCCGATGGTTTCACTATTGAGAAAACGCCGATGGAGCGTTGTGTAGCCAAAACCACCCTGCTAAACCTGGCTTGGCTAACCCCCAGCGCCGAAATTCGCCCTGAGCATTTCACAGGCCATGAATTGGCCATTTCGGAAAATGCCTCCTTGGTCATCCGGACAGATTGGTCCAAACGCTGGCTTCAACCTGATTACTTCACCAGCCACCCCTACATCGGCCTCGATGCCGCCCACTGGCTTCTGAATAAAGGTGTAAAAATGGTAGGATTGGATTTTCCTTCAATAGATCATCCTCCTTTTGATACTCATATGCTGTGGCTGGGGGCCGGTGCATCAATTCTTGAAAACCTGACCAATCTCGACCGCATATCAGGAACATCTTTTACACTGATCGCCTTGCCGTTGCCATTTGTGGGAATGGATGGCTCCCCGGTCCGCGCGGTGGCCCTCCTGGATTGAACCTGCTGGCCCCGTTTTGTTTTACCCTTTGGGCAAAATTTCCGATCGGTTGACACATGGCAGCTATTCTTTGTTCCGGTTTGTTTAAAAGCTACCCTGGCAAACCTCTGGTTGAGGCCGTAAGGGGTTTGGACCTTCGGATTGAAGAGGGCGAATGCTTTGGCATTCTTGGGCCCAACGGTGCCGGCAAAACCACCACCCTTGAGATACTGGAGGGTTTGCAGGACCCCACCTCTGGCACCGTTGAAATTCTTGGCAAATCCTGGGCTGATCATGGTAATGATATTCGCCAACGCATTGGCATAACGCTGCAGGAAACAAGACTTTCCGAAAAACAAACGGTCGCCGAAACCCTAGGACTGTTTCGCAGTTTCTACAAGCGGGGTTTAAGCTTGGATGCGGCCGTGGCCATTGTCGGTCTCGAGGCTAAAAAAGCCTGCCGAATCGGGACCCTTTCAGGCGGCCAAAAACAGCGAGTCGCCCTCGCATGCGCGCTGGTTGGTGACCCAGACCTGCTGTTTTTGGACGAACCATCCACCGGCTTGGATCCTCAATCCCGCCAGCAAGTTTGGGAGGTGGTTCGGGCCTTGAAGGTGCGTGGCAAAACCATCTTGCTCACCACCCATTACATGGACGAGGCTGAAAAACTGTGCGACCGACTGGCAGTAGTCGATCACGGAAAGGTGATCGCCCTCGGTTCTACAGATGAACTCATCAGTCAATTTGGGGGAGGCAACCTTGTTGAATTTGACACCCCTAGAAAGGCGCCCTCGGCAGATGTTTTCAATCGTCTTTCAGGCGTGAAAACCGTCAAATTGACACATCACGAAAACCCCGGAGAAGCTGCTAGCCATGTGGTACTCCAAATGGCGCAACCCCATCTTGCCCTGCCCGAATTATTAACCATGCTGGAAAAAGCGGGTGCTGGATTGCTCTCACTCAATGTGCGTCAGGCGACCTTGGAAGATGTTTTTCTGGCTTTGACCGGACGCAACCTGCGGGAAGATGGCAAATGAATCTGGATAAGCAACTGCAGGTCGATTCATCCCCCCAATCACCTATGTGGCAACTGACCATTGCAAGGGTTCGTGATTTCTATCGCGAGCCAGCCGCCATTTTTTGGGTTTATGGTTTTCCGTTGGTTCTAGCGGTCGCTCTGGGTACCGCGTTTCGGGACCGGCCAATTGAACGCATCCCGGTCATCGTGGTAGCTGATTCCCCTAACCCCAATGTTGATACAGAAAAAATCCTTAAGTCCCTTGGCATGGATTCAAGGTTGGAGGTCACCTTGGCAGATTCTGCCAAGGCGTCCAGAGATTTGGCCACCGGTAAAGCTAGCCTGTTGGTTATTCCAAAGGGTGAAAAACCGCTTTTGCGTGCCGAAAAAAATAGGCCTGAAAGCGCCATGGCACTTGGAATCGTTGAAGCTGCGCTACTACGAGCAAGGGTTGGGGAGATGCACCAGGGCAAAGAGGAAGTGGAGCCAGACATTCAGGTTGAAACCGTTGCCGAGGTTGGTGGACGCTACATCGATTTTCTCATCCCCGGTCTTTTGGGAATGAATCTGATGGGCGGCGGGCTGTGGGGACTTGGTTATGTGACGGTAGACCTGAGGGTCCGAAAGCTGCTCAAGCGCTTGGTAGCCACCCCCATGAGCAAAATTCATTTTTTGCTGAGCCTGGTTTTGGGTCGGATGGGATTCCTTCTGTTGGAAATAATCCTGCTTCTGGGATTCGCTTGGCTTGTCTTCGGCGTTCGTATTCAGGGGGGATTGTTGCCTTTGGCCGCTGCAATCATGTTGGGGGCCTGCTGCTTTCAGGCCGTAGGTTTGTTAGTTGCTAGTAGGGCCACTTCGTACGAAGCCGTCAGTGGACTGATGAACCTTACAATGCTGCCGATGTATGTGCTTTCGGGGGTGTTCTTTTCTTCCGATCGCTTTCCCCTTTTGATACAGCCGTTAATAAAACTTTTGCCCTTAACAGCCCTGAATGACAGTCTAAGGGGGGTCATCAACGAGGGGCAAGGAATCACTGATATTAGCGGCAATTTGATCATTCTTGCCATTTGGACACTTGCTGCATTTTTTATGGCCATGAAGCTCTTTCGCTGGCGTTAATGAGGACTGACGCACTTGCCCAAAATAAGGTTTGCGAATGCGGTACAGCTTGTTGACTCTATTCATGTGTGAAAAAACAAAAAGCGGCTGCTGATGCCTTGAAGATTTCCTTGAAGCTCAAACGCTGAAAGCGAATGCAAAGTTAGCCGAACAAACCATTCCAATTGGTTCCAGGGAGTCATCTCAAGGCGCGAATGCACAACTCGATACAGGTTTTGGTGGATGCCTTGAAAACCTATTTCTGCTCAAACAGGCTTTTGCCTTCGCCAGCAAAAATCACGCAATGCGACTGCAAATTAAACATCGGGTAAATGGCCCCTGCCCCTTTTTTGTTGATTCAGTTATCTTGGGGATTGGCTATTTGAACTACTTCCCACTGCTATCGATAACTTGCAACTCCTTGGAGGGCTTTCCCTTGGGCTTGGTCGTTCAGAAATTCGGTGGCACAAGTGTGGCAACTGCGGAACGGATCAAGGCCGCCGCCCGCAAGGCAATTCGGGCACTTCAGGCGGGCAATCAGGTTTTGGTGGTGGTGAGTGCCCGCGGTGACACTACCGATGAACTAATAGAAATGGCTCAAGAAATAACCGAAAATCCTCCCGCCCGCGAAATGGACATGCTCCTCTCGACCGGAGAGCAAATTTCCATTGCCCTGTTGGCCATGGCAATTCAATCAATGGGGGCAAGGGCTATCAGCTACACCGGTGCCCAGGTGGGGATCGTGACCGATAGCTCCCACACCAAGGCCCGTATTCGAAACATTAATTCCGCTAAAATGCGGCAATCCTTGGACGAGGGCAACATTGTGATTGTTGCCGGTTTTCAAGGTACCGATGATGAGGGAAACATCACCACATTGGGACGGGGGGGGTCGGACACCACCGCAGTTGCACTTGCCGCCGTTTTGAAGCAAGACGCTTCACCAGAAAGACCGGTTCAGTGCGAAATCTATACCGATGTCGATGGTATTTACACCACAGATCCGCGCATGGTGCCAGAGGCCCGCAAAATGGAGGCCATAAGTTACGACGAGATGCTCGAACTGGCATCGGTTGGAGCCGGAGTTATGCATTCTCGCAGCATTGAATTTGCCAAAAAATTCGATGTCCCTTTGATGGTGCGTTCCTCCTTCTCAGACGCAGAAGGCACCTGGATTATTCCAGAGCAGCCTTGGATGGCGCAAAGCCCGGTTTGCGGCGTGGCCATCATTAAAGATGAGGCCCGCATTGCCGTAGAGGAAGTGCCGGATACGCCTGGCGTGAGCCATCGCATTTTCACGGCTATTGCCGCCCAAGCGATTGTGGTGGACATGATCGCTCAAAACCCAAGCACAAAGGGCAAAGCAAGCATCGGGTTCACGGTTCCCTCCGGCGACCTGAAGCGCACACTCGCTCTGCTGGACCCAATTGCACGGGAATTGGGCGCACGGGTGGAGCACGATGGCCAGGTGAGCAAAGTTTCTTTGGTGGGTGCCGGCATGCGGGTTCATACCGGTGTTGCCGAGAGGATGTTTGCCGCACTGTCCAAGGAAAAAATCAATCTGCGCATGATCACGACGGGTGACATAAAGATTTCTGTTCTGGTCGATAAGCAAGACGGGTTGCGGGCGCTCCGATTGGTTCATCTGGCGTTTGAATTGGACAAAACCAACTTCTCTTTGCCAGCAAAAATATTGCCCGATCAGTCTTCGGTTTCCTCTCAATCGGATGGCAAGGAATCACTTCTAACCCAGCGCCTGGCCAATATGGAGGGAATTTTGGTCAGTGATCTCGATGTGCAAATAGACCAAGGTCGGGTTGCAATTTACGGTCTTCCAGATGCACCCGGTTATTGCTCCCAAGTTTTTG
>CAIWHS010000673.1 GCA_903912515.1 uncultured Planctomycetaceae bacterium | reverse complement strand
CCTGATTGACAAAAAGGGGGTTGGTCGCTGGGGTTGGCCCGGCGAACTTGGCTTGATGGGTGCCCCGGGCGAAAAAATGATGCGGGAAAAAATAGAGGAACTCTTGAAGGAATAACCGCAAAAAGTCACTTCACCCAATAATCGAACACCACCACCTTCTCGCGGCGGGTTTTGACGATATCGACATAGGCCTGGTGCGCGGGGTGGGCGATGTAGGCGTCCAGGTCTTCCATGTTCTTGAAGGTGAGGACGAAGGAGTGGGTCAGGCCCTCGCTTTTGCCTTCCTTGCTGACATTGGTGCCGGCTTCGTAATCGAGGATGCCAGGGATTTTGGATGGCAGTGCGTTGAAGGTTTTGATCACCTCGTCGACCTGCTCCTGGGTGAGGCTGTCCTTGAACTTGTAGAGGACTATGTGTTTTAGCACGGGTTTGTCTCCTATTTGGGCGGCAACTGTTTGCAGAGAGAACCATGCAGTTAGGGTAACCACACAGGCCATAGCGACAAAACGAAACATGGCTTTTTACCTTGGTGGTGTAGTTCTTGCCCCGCGATCATAACCGAACCCCGCATTTTTTCCACGATTGGGGCCAGTTTGCGCCAAGCGAACAATCCGCCTAATATCTGAGGTTGGCCTCTTCGCCCAACGGAGAATTCGATGAGCATTCTGGCACCGCTGTTTCTGTCACTTTTTTTACCCGGCCAACCAACCGGGGAAATCATAGCCTTCACCAACGCCCGCATTCACACGGTGGAAGGGCCGGTTATTGATGTTGGCACCATGGTGGTGCGCGGGGGAAAAATTGTGGCTGTGGGTGATGCCAAGGTGCCAGCCGATGCCAGGGTGGTCGATTGCGCAGGCAAAGTGATCATTCCCGGTTTGGTTGATTCGCATTCCCACCTTGGCATTTACAGTCGCCCTGGAGTTTCTGCCAACAGTGACGGCAACGAGGGCTCTGGCCCCATTCAACCCGCCCTGCGGGCGATGGATGCTGTCACCCCGGATGATCCCGGCATTCGAATGGCTTTGGCCGGGGGCCTTACCACGGTGAACATCATGCCTGGCAGCGGCAACGCCATTGGCGGCCAAACGGTGTATGTGAAGCTTCGCGGCCGCACCATTGAAGAAATGCGCGTCACGGGGGAAACCGTCCTTGGCGGCCTGAAAATGGCCAACGGCGAAAACCCGAAGAACTTTAACTTCACCAGCCGTAAGGCGGCGCCCGCTACCCGCATGAAGACATACGCGCTGCAGCGGGAACAGTTTCTCAAGGCTCGCGAGTATCAGGCCAAATGGACCGCCTACCAGAAAAAGAAAATCGAAGATCCCAAAGCGGTTGCCCCCGAACGGGACTTGGCCATGGAGCCGCTGGTGGAGGTATTGGAACGCAAACGCACAGTCCATTTCCATTGCCACCGGGCTGATGACCTGATGAGTGCCTTGCGCTTGTCTGAAGAGTTTGGCTTTGAGATCGTTCTGCAGCATGCCAGTGAGGGCCATCGTGTGCTGGAAGAACTGGCTGCGAGGAAGGCGAATGTCTCGCTCACTTTGGTGGAGGCCCCCGGCGGCAAAGCCGAGGTGGTGCAGCTAATCGAGGAGAACGCGGCCGCCTTGGTCAAGGCTGGTGTGCGTGTGGCAATCAACACCGATGACCCGGTGACCGAGTCGCGCTTCTATTTGCGCACCGGAGCGATCGCTGTGCGCGGAGGCCTAAGCGAGCCCGAAGCACTGAAGGCGATGACACTCAGCCCTGCCGCCATGCTGCATCTGGACCACCGCATCGGCTCGCTGAAGGCGGGCAAGGATGCTGATTTTGCAATCCTTTCTGGCAGCCCCTTCAGCGTTTACACCCAGGTGCTGGAAACCTGGATTGAGGGCAAGCGGCTGTTTGCCCGCGAAGACAACCAAGATGCCCGCTACCAGGCAGGCGGCTACGCCTTGAGCCCCCGAGATGACCGTTGGCCGGGTATTGCCCAGCCGGTTAAGGCGCCAGCACCTGCGACTGCTGAAGGGCCTGTGGCCAACTTGCCACTGGGTGAGCGGTATGCGGTTCGCGCTGGTCGATTGTTCAATGGCGACCGCTTCATCGATAACGCGGTAGTGGTTGTGAATGAGGGCAAAATTGAGGCAGTTGGGCCTGAAAACCAGGTGCCGGTGCCTGCGGGCATCAAGGTGGTGACTTGTGCCGAGGTAACGCCGGGCCTGATCGACGCACATGGTTGTGCGGGTCTGTCGGGTGGTTTGAATGTGCCTGCCGACCAAGACCAAGACGAGGCCACCGACCCCAACACTGCCGAGGTACGGGCGCTGGATGGTTTCAATCCAGATGATGGCCTGCTTGAGTTTCTGCGTCGGCAAGGCATCACGGTGGTGCATGCCACCCCCGGACGCAAGAACCCTATCGCTGGCCAGTCGGGCATCTTTATCACGCAGGGTCGCACTGCCGAGAAGATGGCGTTGCGTCCCCAAGCGATGCTGGTGATGAACTTGGGCGAATCCGCCAAGGAATCGTACCCAGGCAAGGTGACCACCCGCATGGGCACAGCGGCACTGATCCGCCAGGCGCTGCAGCAAGGCAAGGCCCACGCTGAGAAGCCAGCCGACAAGGACAAGCCGGTAGTTGCCAACCCCAAGCTTGACGCTTTGGCGGCGGCAGCCACAGGCAAGATGCCGGTGCTCATGGCGGCTCACCGGGCCGATGACATCCTCACCGCGCTACGGCTGAAAAAGGAGTTCAACCTCGACCTGAAACTGGCGCTTGGCACCGAGGCCTACTTGGTTCTCGATCCGATCAAGGCGGCAGGGGTGCCGGTGTTTCTTCATCCCCCCATGCAGCGTTTGGCTTCGTCGATGGAAACGATGCACAGTTACACAGGTTCGGCCATGGTGCTCAAAAAGGCCGGTATTCCTTTCACGCTGGGTAGTGCCTTTGAGGGCTATGTGCCCAAGGTGCGCAATGTGCGCAGCGAGGCGGCCATGGCCGCCTCCTATGGGCTGTCGCGTGAGGATGCGTTGGCCAGTATCACCTTCGGCGCCGCCAAACTGTTAGGCATCGAAGCGACACGCGGAGCGATAGCCCCCGGCCGACCAGCCGACTTGGTGCTGTTCGATGGCGACCCCCTCGAAAGCTTCACCCATGTCACCCACACCGTGCTGGATGGCCGGGTGGTCTATAGCCGGGCCGAATACCTCCAACTGCCCCTCAACCGCCGCGGGCTGCAACTGTCGGGCGGCGTGGGTGGCGGCTGTTGCCTTGGGTGGTGATGCTTGGGATTTGCAGAGGGGAATGGCTAAAAATGCCGCGTAACGCAAGCGGCATAATTTCTGCCATGCAAAAAGCGCTTTCTCTGTGATTTTAGTTCTATGGTATTCGCACTTTTGAACAGGAGATAAAGACCATGCTTGTCGCCATCATCGCCTTGGCTTTTTTTGCCGAGCCCAGATACCCCGACCTGAGGGCGCTGCTGGTCACGGGAGGCTGCTGCCACGACTACGAGACGCAGAAGATGATCATCACCGAGGGGACTTCGGCCCGCGCCCGCATCCAGTGGGTGGTGGTGCACCAAGGTGGCACCGCCACCTCGAGCAAGATTCCCCTTTACGAGAAGGCCGACTGGTACAAGGGCTTCGACATCGTGGTGCATAACGAGTGTTTTTCAGATGCAAAAGATCCCAAGTGGACTGAAACTATTGTCAAGCCCCACCGCGATGGCCTGCCAGGCGTGCTGATCCACTGCGGCATGCACTGCTACCGCGATGGCACCGGCGAATGGTTCAAGTTCTGCGGAGTCACCTCGCACCGTCATGGTGCCCACTACCCCTTTGAGGTGGTGCCAGCCAAGACCGCTGGCAAAGATCACCCCATTTTGGCGAAATTTCCCGGTACTTGGAAAACACCCAAGGGTGAGCTTTATCAAGTGGTGGCCAAAAGCGACCAATGCGTGCCGCTTGCCACCGCCAAAAGCAAGGAAACCAAAAACGATGAGGTGTGCGTGTGGACCAACACCTATGGCAAGGGCAGGGTGTTTGGCACCACCATCGGCCATTACAACGAGGAACTGGCCGACCCGGTCTTTCTCGACATGCTCACCCGTGGCCTGTTGTGGGCCTGCGATAAGCCGGTCGATTCGTACCTGAAACAGTTTGACCCTGCCAAAACCAAATTTCGCTGGGAGCAATCGACAGAGACCAAGGAACCGCCAAAGGCGGGAAGGTGAGTTATTTCAGGGTTTGAACGGTTGGCCCAAGTGAAATAGGAATCCGGAAAAGTTTGCAAAGGGTCTAAAGATTAACCACTGTTATTTTCAACACGATTAGTTGAAAAGTAAGTTCGTTTTGTTTATGGGTACATTTTTGGAAATTGATTAGTCTATTTTACAAACCTGTCGACATGGTAATGCTCAATTAGTTGGTTAAAGAATGTAAATACTTGTTTTGTCAGTCATGCGGATATAGAGGTAATCTCATGAATGCCAATTGAACCCGGTCTGAGCGCGATGATTTTTCGTGAATAGACAAAGAGTAATTGGAGCGCAGCCGATTACAATCAAATGAATTTTTGGAATCCAAAACCTAATCCAATGGTTGTAAAAGTGCCATACATGAGTTATGATTAATTTCTAGCTTTTTAGTAAACCGAGTATCTACCAGCCTCTTTGCGTTTGTAATCCACCTTTGCATAAGTTTGTTAAGGTTTAATACATGAATGGATATGCCCGATGTAGCATGGCTTTAGCTGTGGCTACGGCAATATTGGCTGGTGGGCTGAATGGCCAATCGGTAGTTATGGCCGACGGCAAGCCACCGGCTTCCATTACTTTGCTTGCAAATCGGATTGATCAAGTTATTGCAAGCAACTACCGCGGCCCTGCTGTGGCGCTTGCAACTGACACCGAATTCTTAAGAAGAATTTATTTGGATTTGGTGGGGCGTTCACCATCAGTGGACGAGGCTCGGGCTTTTCTTGATCCAATTGAATCAGGCCAGAAAAATTCAACAAATGCAAAGAGGCTTTTGATTGATGACCTGCTTCTGCGGGAAGAATTTTCACGCTATTACGCCAAAGTCTTGGAAGTGATGTTCACCGAGCGTCGTGAATTGATAGGAATGTTTGAATTACGGGCATTCATTCGGCAGTGGTTGGATGAGGGCCGGCCCCTAAACGAACTTTGTACCGAAATGTTGGCTGCCGATGGAACCGGTGAGGAGATGCGGGCGGCAGCCGGTTTTTTTTTGAATCGGAACGCCGATGTTAATTTGGTGACCCGAGATATTGGCCGGATTTTTTTTGGTCGGGATATCCAGTGCGCACAATGCCATGATCACCCGCTAGTTCCTGATTATAAACAAGCTGAATACTTTGGAATTCTTTCATTTGTCCAACGCACCTATTTGTTTCAGGACGAAAAAAGGGGGAATCTTCAGTTTCTTGGGGAGAAGGCTGAGGGCAATCCGGAATTTACCTCTGTATTTAAACCAAAAGAGGGCAAATTCACGGCACAACAGTTATTACCAATGTCCATGGCTATGGATTTTGAACCTGATTACGCAGAATCATCTGAGGCTTATAAGGCTGTGCCAGATAAGGGGAGGCGTGGAGTGCCGCGTTATAGCCGCAGGCAACAACTGGCAGTTCTGGCGACTCATCCCGAAAATCTTTCATTTAATCGCAACCTGGCCAATCGTTTGTGGGCCAACATGATGGGTACAGGGGTTGTTTACCCTGTTGATATGCATCATGGAGACAACCCGCCTATATCGGCAGCTCTATTGCGCTTGTTGACCGACGGATTGGTAGAAAGCAAATATGATTTGCGCAATTTTCTGCGGCAGATTGCACGATCGGCAGCGTATCAACGGTCGGGCACTGCTCCAGTGCTGGAGAATTGGGGAGGTCCAATTGGTGGAATTGCAGCAATTGATGCGCAATTGGCAAACCAAAATCTCGAATCAGTGCAATTAGAACCCGTTAAGGAAAGTTTGGAATCGGAAATGGCAAAAGCGGCTGAGCGTCTTGGAAATGCCCGGGAGGATGTTGGCAGGCTACAAAAGAAAATTGATCAGGCTCGTAAAGAGTTGTTGCACCTGATGGAACAACGAGACAAAGATGCCACAAAACTTGCTGAAATTAAAATTAAACAAAAATTGCAGCAAGAGTTGATCACCTCGGTGCAAACCGCTTTGGTCGAAACAGAAAAAATCCTAAAACTGACACCTGCAGATAAAGAAGTTGTCGGATTAAAATCAGTTTTGGTCGCGCGATTGAAGGTTGCAAATGATGTTATGCCGGCAATAGTTAATGAAACTTCCCAACAAAAAGAGGTCCTGGAGAAGGCAAATCAGCGCGTTGAGGACAAAGGTAACTGGATTCTGGCTCTGGCTAATCGTCGCTTGGCGTTCAATGAATTTGTAGTCGAGGCCAGAGGGGCTCTCCGTTTATTGCGCAATCAGATGCAAGTTGTGCTTGATGCCCAAACCGATTTTCTGGGCCAAAAGAAGAGATTGGTTGAGCTTCGTGATTGGCTTGTGGCTCGTGATAAGGTAAAGCAACCCAATTCTGTCGGCAAGATAGTGGCTGGCAAGGATGCGCAAGCTGGTTTGGTTTCGCAACAGGGGCAGATTTTGGAGTCGTGGCGGCGTGATTATGCCATTCGTAAGGTACGCGGCCTGACGCCTGAGCAAATTGTCGGGGCAACTTATACTGCTCTGGAAACAGGTAAGGCTACTCAAATCAAAGCTGTTGGAGATTGGGCTGTCACCCACAAGTCCAACGCCGCTGTTTTGAACGATGCGAAAAAAAGGGAACTTTTTATTAACACGGCAGTGGCTGCCAACATGTGGGGAATGGAAAAGCCAGTGGTTCGTCGCTTTTCACCTGCACCTGGTTCACCCCAGGATGTTTTTCTTGCAACTGTCGATCAGGCGTTGATGATCCAAAATGATCCCGCTTTTCAAAAATGGATTAAGCCTGGGCAGGGTAATTTGATTGAGCGGTTATCGGCCCTTAAAGATTCCGGGCAAGTGGCCAATGAGTTATATCTAAGCGTACTTTGTCGTAAACCGGATCCTGAAGAAATTAAGATGGTTATGGAGATGCTGCTGCGTGGTGGCGATAATCGCGCGATAGTTGTGCAGGAACTCGTTTGGGGCTTGCTGGCTTGCTCTGAATTTCGCTTTTCGTTCTGACCATGAAAGAGCTTTATTGAATAATTGTGCAAACAATTAGGGTAAATACCAACCAATCCATTGAGCGTTCATAAATGAGAGAAAATATATACCGCCCTTGTGGGTCAGCACAGCACACGGTTGGCCGTCGCCAATTTATGGGTGATTTCCTCACCGCTGCCGGGGTTATTTCGGCAGGGACAAGTTTGTTTTCGCACCCTCTTGGCGCAGGAGAAATCGCCAGGCGGGGCAAATCTGTGGTTGTGGTTTTTCTTAATGGTGGAGTCAGTCAGTTCGAGTCGTGGGATCCTAAAAAAGACTTGGATACCGGCGGCCCGTTCAAGGCCATACCCACCAGTGTTCCTGGTATCCACATCAGTGAATTGCTGCCAAATACAGCCAAGCAAATGCATCATATGGCGTTGATTCGCAGCATCAATTCTGGGTTGGATGATCATGGTCTGGCCAACAACATTATTCGCACCGGACGGACCACCCGATCTGCGACCGAATATCCCGAACTGGGATCGGTTGTTGCAAAAGGTTTGGAGAGGCCAGACTATCCATTGCCAGGCCATATTGCGACAATGCTTTCTGGAGTTGGTGGTAGAGCCAATAATGCAGCCTATCTTGGACCTGGCTACGCAAGTGTCAATATCGGGGCCGAGAAGGGAGGTGTGGTCAATACTCAATTGCCTGACGGCATGTCTGTGACGCTTGATAGTCGTCGCCACGACTGGCGTCGTTTTGCCAACAACCGTTTTGGAGCCAAAGCACGATCAGCCGAAATAGATGCTTATACCCAAAGTTATGAGCAAGCCCTGCGGTTGATGGAACGGCGTGAAGTATTTGATATTTCCAAAGAAACAGAAGCGATACAAATCGATTATGGCAAGACCGAATTTGGCAAGCAATTACTACTGGCCAGGAGGTTGGTCGAGCAGGAAGTGCCTTTCGTTGAAATTCAGCACGGTGGATGGGATTTTCATCATAACAATTTTGAATTCCATCTACATTACGTGGGTGACTTTGATCGTCCTTTTGCCCATTTCATTGCTGATTTGGATCGGCGAGGCCTGCTTCAGCAAACTCTTGTGATTGTGATGACCGAGTTTGGTCGTACCCCTAGAATCAATACGGGCCATGGGCGCGACCATTATGCGAAGGCATGGTCAATCGCCTTGGCTGGTTGTGGAATCCAACATGGTGCTGTCATTGGTAAAACCGATGCCAAAGGAGTCGAAGTCACCCACAGGCAAATTGATCATCGCCATTTGTTTCATACCTACCTAAGGGCTGTTGGTATTGATTCATCGGCAGAATTTGAAATAGCTGGGCGCAAATTTCCGATTGCTGATCCTGCTTATGGCCCGATCGAGGAGTTGTTGGCATGAGCCCGACCATTCAGGCGGCCATCGTTCGTTTTGATCCGAAGGCTGCGAAGTCAATTCACGATTGGCAGCATTCTTCCATGTTGCTTTGTTGTCGCGTGGATCCAAAAGGCAAGTATGTGATGGCTGGCGGAATTGATCATACCATCCAGCGCTGGGAGATTGCCACAGGCACAAAGACAGCGTTGGTGGGTCATGATAATTGGGTTCGAATGCTTGGATTTTCACCCGATGGGGCCACACTATATTCGGGTGGATACGATGGCCGATTGATTTTTTGGGAGGTTGGTGTCCAAACCCCCAAGCCATCCCGAACTATTCAGGCGCATCAGGGTTGGGTGCGCGGATTGGCGGTCAGCACGGATGGAAAGCGACTGGCAACCTGTGGAAATGACAAAATGGTCCGAATTTGGTCTGGGGTTGATGGTCAAATGATTCAGGAGATGAAAGGTCATCCTAATATACCCTATTGCTTGCAGTTTGTGCCGGGATCTCATGATTTGGTTAGTGGTGATATTGTTGGCAACATTCATCATTGGCATGGTGCGGATGGACGTTTGGTCCGAAAGTTGGATGCAACAGAAATTCACAACATGATTGGTGATATTGCCCCTTTTGGAGGCATTATTAATTTGGTTTTCAGTTCTGATGCAAAGGTGCTAGTAGCTACCGGGTTGCATAAGACAACCAACGCACCAGGCGGCGAACGTCGTCCGGTGGCAATTCCGTTTGACTGGGTTAGTGGGAAAAAACTGCCAAAGAAAGAATCGATCAAGAAAGAGTTTAATGGCACATTGTGGCGGGCACTTTTTCATCCAAATGGCATTATGGTGGGGGTAATGGAAAAACAGATCGGCTTTTGGAAACCTGAAGAAAATGATGCCTTTCATTTACTGATAACACCTAGTGAAATTTATGATTGCGATCTACATCCAAATCAGGTCGACCTGTATACGGCACATCACGATGGCCATGTGCGTTGTCATCAGTTTATGGCGATTTGAGGTTCAGGTTTTGGCCTATGTTGATGATAATTGAATGGTTTTTGATTGCTGAATACCCAATACATGCAATTCGTTTTCGGGTTTGATTCCTATTTGGGGGAAACACTTCCACTCATGGCCGCCTGCCATTTGCTAAATCGTTAGTGGTTCCACCATCAATTGTTGGAAATTCATGCAGGTTATGTTGCTGGTAGTTCGGCAATAACCGTAATGCCTTACGCTTACTTTTACATTTAAAATGAAATAAGACGCTCAATGAAGCAGAGAATGCTTCCCTAGTCATGGTGGAAGTAATTTCCTCGTGCAAGTTTTCAACCGCACTTTGCCTCTCAAGGGCAATCAAATGCGTGCCGCTAGCCACCGCCAAAAGCAAGGAAACCAAAAACGATGAGGTGTGCGTGTGGACCAACACCTATGGCAAGGGCAGGGTTTTTGGCACCACCATTGGCCATTACAACGAGGAACTGGCCGACCCGGTCTTTCTCGACATGCTCACCCAGGGCCTGTTATGGGCCTGCGATAAGCCGGTCGATTACTACCTGAAACCGTTTTACCATGCCAAAACCAAATTTCGCTGGCAACAATCGATAGAGACCAAGGAACCGCCAAAAGCGGGAAAATAGACAGGTATTAACACCAGGAACCACTCACCCTTCCGCCCGTCGGCTCAATTCGAGCAAGGCGTTGACCGCCATGGGGTGGGTGGTTTTGTCCATTTTGGCCAAAGAATGCCGCACGGTAGCCGAATCGCGACCGCCCATCATGCCACCTATTTTCTCCAGCGACAATTCCGTGTGCCGGCGCAACAGCGTCATCGTCACCTGACGGGCAAGCACCAAACTGGGTTGGCGGCCTTTGCCTTTCAAGGCGGTCTCGGTCACCCCAAAGTGCTTGGCGGTAAGACGGATGAGGTCGGGTGCCCGCAGCCTTGGTTTTTCAAGATCTGCCAACAGTCTTTTGCCCGCTGGGTGCTCAAGGACCGGGCCTTCTGCTGCAAGTCTGGCCTTCATGGCTTTGGCCACAGCGCCCAGACCGCGCCATGAAGACCCAGACTGACGGGCAAGCCACTCGAGTGTGGTGTCGGTCAGCCGCTTGTGACCAACCGGCGCCAGTTTATTCAGCGCCTTCATTCGCGATGGCAGGCCCAAGGGTTTGATTGCGGCCACCAGGCCGCTGGCCAGTCGTCCTCGGGCTCCCTCATCCAGGCTCAGCAAGGCTATTGGCTCGCGGCTGGTAATGAGTGTGGCGCGGCCGCGTGCCAAGCGGTGATCGAGCAGGCGCCCCAGTGCCACTGAGCGCTTGGCTGTCAACCGGTGCAGGTCTTCAAGCACCAGCGCATCGGCCAGGCGCAAACTGCCCAGCTTCGACTTCGGGGCTTGCTGGCCCGGTGGGACAAAAACCCCTCGCAATCGCAGAGACAATTCCTGAGAGCTAACCCGCAGCAACCGCGCTTCCGGTTTTTTTTCTCGGAGGCGTTTGAGCCAACGGGTGGCCAGCCGTGTCTTGCCTGTTCCGGGTGGACCCCACAGTAGCATCTGCAAAGGTGTTTTCCCCCCCGCTGCCAACAGCTCAACGGCCCGGAGTGCCAGTCGATTTTCGGGTAGGGTTTGCCAACTCATGGGGGGCCGCCCCGCAGTTTGAGAATGACTTTGGCAATACGGTCGGCAGCTTCTTCCAGTTCGGCCACTGTTTGCTCATGGCCAAAACTCAAACGCACCACCTCGCGGCGGTGCGCCTCATCGGCCATCAACAGCTCAAGTCCGGGCAAGGGGCGTTGGCTACCACTGGCGCAGGCGCTGCCCGTGCTTGCGGCAACTCCTTCTAGGTCAAATCCCATCACCGCCAAACCTGCTTTGACCCCGGCAAACCGTACCAGCAGCGTGTGTGCCAAGCCCTGCCCTTCGGCCGGGCCAACCACCTCCAAGGGGGAGCAACTGGCCCATAGCCGGTTCAGGAAGGCCCGCCGCAAATCCATGCAGCGCGTCTGCCGGGCGGTCATTTGCTCGTGGGCCAAATCCAGCGCGAAGGCCATGCCCACCACCAGAGCAACCGAAGGAGTACCGCCGCGCCTGCCCAATTCCTGACCGCCACCCACCGTTTGGGGCGCCCATGGTTTTCCCCGGCGAACCAGCATTATGCCAATCCCGGAGGGGCCGTTAAACTTGTGGGCAGATGCCGCCAGCGTGTCCACCGCCAATTTGTGGAAGTTCACCCGAATCTTGCCGACCGCCTGCGTGGCGTCTGTATGTGCCCGAACCAGATTGGGGGCCAGTTCAGAGATTTTGCCAACCAACTCAGCCAACGGTTGGATCGCCCCGGTACCATGGTGGGCAAGGTGCGCGACAAGCAGAAGCTGGCCCGGAGGAACATTCTCCAACCGCCCTGGCTCAAACTCACCCCAGGCTGAGACTGGCAAAGGGAACAACTTGGCTCCCCGGTTGGCCAAAATCTCAATCGGCGTGGCAACCGATGGGTGCTCCAGCTTCGACACTAAAATGCTGGGTGGAGATTTGCCCGCTAGAACAGGGGCCAAACCCAAAAGAGCCGATTGGTTGGATTCGGTGGCCCCCGAGGTGAAAACCACCTCATCAGGCCATGCTCCCAAGCGTGAAGCTATGCGTTCCCGCGCATCTTCCAAGGCCTGTCTGGCTTTGCGGCCAATTTGGTGTGGGCTGGCTGGATTGGCGGCATGGCCAAACCAATAGCCCATTGCCTCAATCACCTCAGGCAGGCAAGGCGTGGTCGCATTGTGGTCCAAATTGATGGGCTCAAGCATAAACTCAGGCTAACAGGCAGGTGCAGGGCCAGTCCATTCATGTGGAGGTAAAGCCAAAATAAGATATATATTTTAATATTTAATTATATACATAGTTTTCCTGCTTTTCTGGCCCTTTCGGCTAGGGCTAACTGCCCTTGGCCCGATACAAAGTAGTATCAGAACTTGGATTCACTGAGACAGGTTCGAATGTTTGGGAGCCCGCAAGGCATGGCGAAGCGCTTTTTCCTAACCACCGCCATCGATTACCCCAACAGCAGGCCGCACATCGGCACCGCTTTTGAGAAAATTGGCGCCGATGTCCAGGCCCGCTACAGGCGCATGGAAGGGTACGAAGTTTTTTTCCTCATGGGCAACGACGAGAACACCATCAAGGTGGCTCGTCGCGCCCAAGAGTTGGGCGAAGATGTCCAAGCCTATTGCAACCGCATGGCCGGGGAGTTCAAAGAAGTTTGGGCCGCACTGGGCATATCCAACAACGATTTCATCCAGACAAGCGAAGCCCGTCACCATGCGGGTTGCCGTGCCTTCATTCAGAAAGTCCACGACGCCGGCTACATTTACAAAGCCGCCTACGAGGGCTGGTATTGCGACGGCTGCGAGGCCTTCAAAACTGACAAAGAGCTCGAGGAGGGCAAGTGCCCGGCCCACAAGGTGCCAGCGGTGCGTCGACAAGAAGATTGCTGGTATTTCGCGCTGTCAAAATTCCAGGACAAGCTTTTGGCCTTCTACGAGGCCCATCCCGATTTCATCGAACCCGAGTCGCGGCGCAACGAGGTGATGAACCTCGTGAAAACCGAATTGCTCGATGTGAACATCACCCGGTCAGGGCAGGATTGGGGTATTCGTCTTCCTTGGGATGACCGTTTCACCATTTATGTTTGGTTCGACGCGCTGCTCAATTACATAACCGCGGCCGGCTATGGCACCGATATGGACCGCTTCCACCAATGGTGGCCAGCCGACCTCCATGTGATTGGCAAAGACATCACCCGTTTCCACTGCGCTTTGTGGCCTGCCATGTGCATGGCCGCGGGTATTGCGCCTCCCAAAAAAGTGTTTGGCCACGGCTTTGTCTACATCAAGAGCGGTCAGGAGACAGTCAAGATCTCCAAATCGCTGGGCACGCTGGTCGAGCCCATGGACATCTTGCGCAAGTTCAGCGCCGAGGCTTTCCGCTATTATTTTCTGCGCGAATGTCCGTTTCCGGGAGATGGCGAGTTCAGTTGGAAGCGTTTTGCCGATCTCTACAATTCCGACCTGGCCAACAATTTGGGCAATCTTTATAGCCGGGTGACCGGCTTGATCGGCCGCAATTTCAACGCGGTGCTCGATGGCACCGCCGGTCGCACCCCCGTGTTGCCTGTGGGTGAGTTGAGCCGGGCCGAGGTGGTGTCAAAATTCCGCCATCAGGTCGAGTCCCTGCAATACAACCAGGCGTTGGCCACCCTTTGGCAGGGTGTTCTGGTTCCCGCCAACCAGCACGCTGAAAAAATGGCCCCTTGGTCGTTGGTGAAAACCGACAAGCCGGCGGCGGCTCTGGTGCTGCACGATCTGGTCGAGGCCATCCGTGTTGCCGCCATATTGCTGAAGCCGTTTTTGCCCAAATTGGCCGAGACCCTGTACCAAGGATTCAATTTCGATAAGCCATTTGAGGCCGTTGCCACAGCCGATGCTCTCGATTCAACCGTTTTGACGGCAGACACCAAAGTGGTTGCGGATCTGGTTGGCGGTAAAGTTGCCCCGCTATTTCCTAGAATAGAAATCGAGGCTGGGGAATAGGCAGTAGGAAAGGCAGTCAACCTTGGTTGCTTTGTATATCTGGAATTAGCTCGATAAATTTTATTCTGGTTCAAGCCCGAACCATTTCTATCTCACAAGCGTACAGATGGAGGTTGGAGTGCCCCAGACAGTCAGTTCAGAGGTCACCGGATCCAATGCCGGGCTGACTGATGAAGTACTGCTTGAGGCAGCGCGCGGTGGAGACCGCGACGCATTCGACTCATTGGTTCATCGTTACGAGAAGGAGCTATACGGCTATTTGCGCCGATATTTGGGTGATGCTGTTCTGGCTGAGGATATTTTTCAAAATACCTTCCTCAAGGTCTATGAAAAAATCCACCAGTACGAACCTGGCAGACCCGTGCGGCCTTGGCTCTACACCATTGCCACCCATCAGGCGGTTGACGCCCTCAGACGGGTGAACCGCCGGAGCGCGGTCAGCCTTGACCGCAAGGGGTCGCCTGGCGCTGAAGGGGACCAGTCGAGTCTGGCCGATCTTCTGGTGTCGAAGGACCAGTCGCCGCAGGACGCGTTGAGTCAGGAAGAACAAAAGCAGGCTCTCCGCATGGCCGTGGAAGAGCTGCCCGAACTGTACCGTGAGGTGTTGCTCCTGGCTTACTACCAGGAGATGAAATACAAGGATATCGCGGAGGTTTTGAGGGTACCTGTCGGGACGGTTAAATCCAGGTTGCATGCGGCGGTTGGCAAACTGCTGCTCAAGCTCCGTGGAAGCGCAGATGGCGCGCTAGCCGCCCTTGATCCGCAGGATTGACTCCCCCTTTTGCGCAAGGAATTTCAATCATGCCAGAGTCACATGAATCGGTCGAACATCTGTTGGTCGGCTTGGTCTTCAACTGTTTGGATGATGCCGAAAGGCTGCGTGCGCTGGCTTTGGTCGCGGCCGACCCAAGCCTAGCCAGGCAACTGGGCCAGTTGACAATGGCCTTGGGGAATTTGGAACGCGAACCAATTCTTCCCCCCGCCAATCTCGCCCAGCGGGCCATCGCCAAAGTGACCCGGGCCCGCGAGGCGGATTCCGCAACAATTATCCGCATTCCCAAGGCCCCTCCCTCCGCAAGGCCGGCTTGGAATTGGGCCACTTGGAGGCTGGCCGATTTGGTAGTGGCTGCGGGAGTAATGATGGTGGCAGGCATGGTGGCTTTTCCAGCCATTCGTCAGGCTTGGGTACGCCAGCGCGAGGTGGCTTGCCAAAATAACATGCGCGGCTTGGGGGTCGCCATGAACGACTATGCCAGCAGGCACAACAACCAATACCCGCAAATCACCTCGAGGGGTTCCAGCAGCGCTGCTGGAACTTACATGGTCTCCCTAATTGAAAAAGGTTTGCTACCCGACGGCCACCACCCTGTTTGTGCCGACCCGATTCCCTTGGCCCAGCCCAACCGGTCCGACCTGGAACGCCTTTACCGAAACGATTTGGAACGGTTCAACCGCACCGTGCGGGCGGTAGGTGGCTCCTATGGCTATTCTTTGGGCCATATCAACGCCCAGGGGCAATTGGAGGGCCCAAGGCGCGACCAAGGCGACAATCATCCACTGCTAGCCGACAAGGGCCCCCGCACCGTGGGCACCGGAGCCCAAGGCAACAGCCCAAACCATGGTGGTCGCGGGCAAAATGTGCTTTTCAGCGGTGGCAATGTCAGTTTTCAAACCAACCGAAAAACGCCCGATGGTGATGACATCTATCTCAACAACCATGGCCTGCCCCGCGCTGGAATTTCATCCTCCGACCGAGTATTGGGGGCTGGAGACGACCACCCCTGACCAAGTATTTCTTTGCTAATATGAAGCAGCCCCGGGCTATGTTCCGGGGCTTTTCCGTTGAACCTGTTCAAATATTTGAGGTTAAAAAATTATGGTGATGCCGCTATTGCTCGAGGGGTTGCACGGGGTGGTTGCCCGCTGGAGGTCGATTCTGGCCTGGGGCATCCTGATGATCGTGCTGGGAGTGATTGCTTTGGCGACGCCTTTCATCGTGTCGCTGGGAACCACGGTATTCGTTGGGTGGATGATCGTGTTGGGTGGCATCATCGAACTGGGCACCACCTTTTCCGCCCGGGGCTGGCAAGGCGTGCTTTTCTATTTGCTACTGGGGGTGCTCGACATTCTGTTTGGCTTGCTGGTCATTTCCCGCCCTATCGAGGCCTTGGGCATGTTCACGCTGTTCTTCGCCGCCATGCTGTTTGTGGCTGGCACCTTTCGCTCGTGCATGGCTGTGTTCACCCAAGCTCCCAACTGGGGAATGACCCTGGCCTCGGGAGTAGTTTCCATTTTGTGCGGGGTTCTTATCGCTGCCGATTGGCCTGAATCGGCTATTTGGGTGGTGGGCACTTTTGTGGGGGTTAGCCTGCTGATGCGCGGTATCTCCACCACCGCGCTAGCCTGGGGCCTGCGTGGTCTGGACCAGCGATTTGAGGGGCGCCGCAAGGAAAAGCCCCTGCAAACCGCCTGATGGCGATTTTCGCCCGGTTACCCGGAAGAAAAAAGCCTGTAAAAACAGGCTTTGTACCAGTCGATCGGGGCGCTTGGCTGGTGTATGATCTTTCTCGTGGCCATGACTAAACCGTGGTTCTTTTTGCCCCGCTCACTTTCGAAATTTGTTCACCATTCATTTCGCCCTGAAAGGATATGACCGTGGGTTACCATCAAACTGCCAAGCACCGCCCTGGCAAAACTTCCCACCACCAGATCGGCCTTGTTCGTGGTCAATTCGGCAATGTCGAATTTGGCCAATGGGTCAAGTTCATCCAAAAGGCCGGGTTCGATGGCTGGGAGGATGCCTCCTGGGAACTTGACTTGCGCCAGTGCGATACCGATGCGGGCGCGGCGAAGTACGCCGCAGAGCGCGTGGCAATGGCCAAGGCGCACGGGCTGGAAATCTTCACGGTGGCCACACACCTGCAGGGCCAAATCCTGGGTGATGAACCCTCTGCAAAAACCCTCAACTTCATGGCCCCGCACACCGAGGCCCGCCAGGCCTACAAAGCATGGCGCGACAAAGGCAACAAGCCACCCCGCACCAACCCCTACTTTGTGCCAGAAGAAGTGGGCAAGCTAATGCACGAAGAGGCCCAGAAGGACCTGCTTGCTGCCGTGCGCTATGCGGGGCATTTGGGCAAGCTGCAAGACCGCAAAGTGGCGGTTCCCGGCTTTGTCGGTTCGCCCGCCCATTGCTGGAGCCATTGGTTCCTGTTCCCACCACTGCCCGCCGGCCTCGATGGTCACAGCATTCCCGATGTGCGCGATGTCAGCCTCGAGCTGCTGGTCGAGCGTTTCGGCCCGGTGTGGGACCTGTGCAAGCACTATGGCACCACCTTCGACCTGGAGTGTCACCCCTCCGAGCGCGCGATGGGCGATATTGAGAGCGCCTCAGACTACATCAACCACATGAACAAGGCAGGCTACGAAGGCGTGGTTGGCTTCAACCTCGATGGCTCGCACATGGAGTGGCAGAATGTGTCGATGATCGACTTCATTCGCGAGTTCGCGCCCTACATTCACAGCGCTCATATCAAGGGCGTGTGGGTGGCCCGCGAGCACTCCCGCGCCGGCCGCCTTGGTGGCCACCGTCCCATGGGCCATTGGACCAACGGCTGGAATTTTGTGACAGCCGGTTCCACCCGCGATGCCAACCCGCTGGAAGACATCTTCATCGAGCTGAACCGCATAGGCTACAGCGGCGCGGTGAACATCGAATGGGAGGACAACGATGCCGAGCAGCACGCTGGCGCCGTATCGGCCCTGGCAGCCTGCCGCAAGGCTGACCTGCCCCCCTCGGGCATGCGCCACGATGACATGCTGAAGGGATAATCGCCTTTTCAGTCGGCTATTTTTAAATGCCGGGCGGGGCAGTTCCCTTCCCGGCATTATTTTTTGCCCAAGGGTAGCCAGGTGGTAGACTAAAGCAACCCGCCCTTCCGGAAATCCCGGTGAGAACACCATGGAATTACCCCTCCACAATCTTTCCCGCCGTGGCTTAGTGCGCATGGGTGCCTTTGGCTGGCTGGGCCTGGACCGCCTGCTAGCCAGGGGAAACAGCCTGCGTGCCGCTGATGGTGCCTCCATCAAGCCGAAGGCTGACCACGCTATTGTGCTGTTCCTCAACGGCGGCCCCAGCCATCTCGATACTTGGGACATGAAGCCCGATGCGCCCGCCGAGATTCGCGGGCCGTTTGGCAGCATCCCCACCACGGTTCCGGGTGTGAGGTTTGGTGAGCATTTGCCTTCACTGGCCCGGCAAATGCACCGCCTCACGGTTATTCGCAGCATGCACCACAGCGTGAATAACTCGCACGCGGCTGCGGTGTACTGCGCCCTAACCGGCCACGATCGTGGTGAGTTTGGCGGTGGAGCCCGCCCCACCGACCACCCCGCAATGGGCAGCGTCACAGCGCAGTTGCGGCCGCCCAAAACGCTGGTGCCAGGCTATGTGAGCCTGCCCTATGTCACGCAAGAGGGCGCGGGTGGCCCGCCCCAACCTGGCTTTGCCGGTGGCATTGCGGGTCGCGGCGGTGACCCTCTCTATGTGCTGCGCGATCCCAGTGCGCCCGGTTTTCGCTTCACCGAGTTTGATCCCGCTGATGGAGTCGATGGGCTGAGGCTGGCGGACAGGCGCGGCCTTCTGGGAAATATTGATATTCCCGGAGGCGATGATCCGTCGCTTGCTCCGTTTCGCGACCGGGCGTTTCGGTTATTGGTGTCCCCCGCCAGCCGGCAGGCATTCGAACTCGAACGCGAGCCTGCCAAGCTGCGCGATGCCTATGGCCGCAATATCTATGGGCAAAGCACCCTGTTGGCGCGCAGGCTCATTGAAGCGGGAACCCGGCTGGTTTGCCTCAGTTGGGCACCCCATGCCAATGCCACCTGGGACACCCACGGCAACAACTTTAAAACGCTTTCAGGAAGCCTGCTGCCCCAACTAGATGCGGCGGCAGGCACGCTGGTGGAAGATCTGGAAAACAGGGGCCTGCTCGACCGCACCGTGGTGCTCATTGGTGGGGAGTTTGGCCGTAGCCCCAAAGTGAACAAAGATGCCGGCCGCGACCACTGGAATTTCTGTTACTCGTTCGTGGCAGCGGGCGGCGGGTTCAAGCGGGGCTATGTTCATGGTGCCAGCGACAAAATAGGCAGCCACCCCAGCCTGTCACCCCTCACCCCTGCCGATCTGGTGGCAACCGCCTACCAATCCTTGGGAATATCCTCCGAGCAAGAACTGCGTGATCGACTCGATCGCCCGTATTTTGTCTGCCCTTGGGGTAAGCCGGTGGGTGATTTGCTCGGTTAGGAAATATTTTCCGTACACCATCGACTTGACCCCGACCATCGGAAGAAACTAAAGTAAGAAAGTCAGGTCTCGCAAGAGGCCTGCGGGTACCCGGTAGTGTAACGGTAGCACAAGAGTTTTTGGCACTCTTTGTCTAGGTTCGAATCCTAGCCGGGTAGTTAGATATATTTGGCAATGTCTGGCAAGTTGCGGTAACTTCAAGCAAATCAACAACTTGTGGCTTTTGGCCATTCTCATCATTCCTGTCCTTTTCTACTATTTCCTGCACCGAATACGTCACTTTTTGCGTCACTTTCTGGGTGACGGAAGTATCAGTATTTTCAGGGCTTTGAGCACCGGATTCGCCGACGACTTCGCCCGCCTGTGAGATACTTGACCCCGTGCTCGCCAAAGTGGGGTTCAAGGTTATCACGGAAGATGTAGCTTTCACCCAATCTGAATCAGTCAAAGTTAGATAATGCTTGCCGGCAACCGCAACCGTGTGCCAAGCCCAAGCCGCTACGACATGCACAGCATGGTATCTTGCCCAATCTGTCACACACAATGATCGAAATACTTTGAAAGCGTTTTTTATCAACCCAATGCCTGCCCTCACCAGGATTTTGTTGAATTGCTGCCTGGTGTTCACACCGTGCCATCCACCCTTGCATGGTTTGCGGTAAGCGGGGAGATCAACCATAAAGTAAGCAGGAAGAGCATCAGCTGGCATCCCCTCCCGCAGAATCTCAGCCAGGCGGGGAGAGATTGGAACTTCCCGCCACGACTTTCCCTGGGATTCGGTCTTGGGCGATTTCACATGCAAGTAGGGGCACTTCGCTTCCAGGTGAACGTCGGACCAAGGCTGCAGAAGCGACTCGGAAGGTGACCTCAGGCCAACGAAACGGGCCAACGCAGTCATGAGCTTCCAGGGGCCTGGCATCACGCTAAGGATTGCCTCGATGCGGTTGGGGCAGATGTATTCGCGGGGGGCTGCCTTCCCCTCACGGAAGTTGTGCTTAAGACTAGCCATTGGGTTTTCGGCGATGTGCTTTTTGGAAACCCCAATTTCAAACACCTGTCGGGCAAAGCGGAAGTGGAGAAAAAAGAAAGTTGAGGGGGAACCTAGCGCCTTGATTGCGGCGCTTGCTGAAGTGGTTTAGTTTTGTTTAGCGATTTTTGAAAGCAGTCAGGCATTCAAATCAGCGGGCCGAAAAAGGAGCTTCCTTTAACTCGGCCACTTGGCCTTGGGAAAGAGTTCTCGTCGTTCCGAAGCTTTTGACATGCAGCCGAACAGCCGCATAATTCCGGCGCACCTCTTCACCAGCCGTGGTGCTGTCGATGCCGACCAGGGGCATTTCCAAACGCGCATTCATCTGAAACCTCCTGAAAAAACAAACCAGTATCACCCAAGCAACATGCCTGGATGACACGGGCTCAAAAATGGCTTACCGACGGCATTTGGATGCCACCCCTAAGCCAAATCCAATGAAAACCAGTGGATTTTGCTGGTTTTAAAAAATGCCAAGAATTCAATGTCCGATTCCGATGGGCCCGGAGCATATATGGGTGTAGGCCAGCAAAGGCCTGACAAAAAGCCAAAGTAAGGAGCCTGTGATGCGCCAGTCTGTCCGCCTTGGAATCGAGGATCTTGAGAGCCGTTTCGCTCCAGCCTCGGTGGCAATGCAAGCCGCCCCCACGATGCCGATCCTTGGCGGACTAGCAAGTTCGCCCCTGGGTGTGGCCAAGGTAGTCATCTCCTATGGCTCAGCCAGTATTGGCGGTTCATCCGACCCAGATGGCGACGGAATCTGATCAAGCATTAGGGCGATTTGTGTGAGATTCTGCCATCAACTTTTAAGGGGATAGGTGATGCGACATTCCATAAACCTGAATCTCGAAAACCTGGAAACTCGCCTGGCTCCTGCGCTTGCCATCTATGGTCTCAAGCAAGCTCTACCAGCCTTCCCTGCCACACACCATGTCAGCGCACAATCATTCACTGCCCCATCGCCT
>CAIWHS010000672.1 GCA_903912515.1 uncultured Planctomycetaceae bacterium | reverse complement strand
GTTGTGCTGATAGCACATAAGACTTTAAAGCGTCCACCAAGACCTGCGCCGGGTTGTTCCCACGCATCTTGAGGGTGCGGAGGATGGCCATGAAGGTGGCCTGGGTCTGGGCACCCTTCTCGCTGCTATTGCCGTAGCTGTTCTTCCTGATCAGCACCGCAGGGCGTATTTCCCTACCCTGCCTTGTTGTCCGGCGGCACCTGCTCGCAAAATCCGTTTTCAAGCAGATGCTAAGGCGTTTGCAAACAAACAATGCAGACGCAGGTTCACAACCGCTCACGGCAGTCGGCTGAAGGGTTACAAATTATCTTAAAATTGAAATTGCCTAGAGGATAATTTAATAATACTAATTACACTATTTACGTATTTGCCGTCTGACGCCCTATCCGGAGGGTTCGCCCTGAGCTGGGTGGGTGCGTGAAGTGGCAAAGGTTCTCCTGATGGTCTTCTCGGGCCTTACGAATGGATATTCGGGTCCAATCACAGGGTGGTCAGGGGCCTTTTGGAGCCCGGGGGTTGTACGCGCCCTTGCCCCGTTGGGCCTTCGCATCCCTTGCGGTTTTGCTGACTGCCGGCGCGATTGTTTGGGTGGCCCTCCTCTGGAGGCGGGAAACTAACCTGGCCGAATTGCGCGCAAAAGCCGTTTCCGCCATTCGTGAAGCACGGTGGGACGAGGCAATTCATTTCTGCCGGACTTGGGCGGAACAGTTTCCTGGAACCGTTGAGCCCCGCGAGATTCAGTTGGAAGCCGGGGTAAGGTCTAGGCGCTTGCCTGTTGCCATCGAGGCCGCCCGCGCAATGTTGCGTGCCGGGCCTGCCAATCCGGAACTCCAGGAAAAACTCGCCCTATGGCTTTTCTTGACAGGAGAGTTGGAGGAGGCCGACAATCTCTGTGCTGCTCTCAGGAAGGAAAACCCTGGCCGGGAAGGTCTCCTCCTGCCGCTTCATGCGGATATTTTGCAGCGTTTGGGGGAAACCGCGAAAGCGGCGGAGTTGGTGGATCAAATGCTTCTTTCTGGCGGCAAAAATCCCCAAATTCTGACCATGCGTGGTTCCATCTATCTGGAGGAAGGAAATTATCCCAAGGCTGTGGCCACCCTGCGGGAGGCAAAGTCCTTGTCCGCCCAACCGACTGAAAAAAACCTCCATTACCTGGCGCTGGCATTAGCCCGAAATGGTGACACCAGGGAAGCTGAGGCGCTGTTTGCGCAACTGCGGTCCCGTCAGGACCTCGAAATCTGGGATAAGTACGGCCGTCCTGATTCCATCCCATACAAGGTCAATTTGGTTGAAACCCTGATCCACCTTGGTAAACGCGAGGAGGCCTTGGGGATACTTTCTGAAATAAGCCGTGAAGCGCCTGGCAACCCCTATCTTGAGCGCCTTGCCACCACCGCTTCCGCCATGCCCGCCGGGGGAGGCAAATGACAATTCCCCAAACCAAACCAGAGCAATCCAGGACAGGACCAGCTTGGTCGATCCGGCGATTGTTCCCTGTCGTACTGGGCTTGGCGGTGGCTTTGTCGGTCGGGCTCTGGTTTTTTCTGCCGGTTGCCCTCGACGCTGGCCGGGAAAAAACTTCCCCTCCGGCAAAGGAAGTTGAAACTGGAGGCCTTTGGTTCGACGATGCCACCGCCGAGGCTGGTATCGGGTTTCAACATTTTGATAGCGCCACGGCAAGGCATTTGATTCATGAAACCCTGGGCAGTGGTATTGCCTGGATCGATTACGATGCCGACGGTTGGCCGGACCTGTTTTGCGTGCAATCAGCCCCAATCGAGGGGAAACGGCCGGCGAATCTGACCAGCAAGCTGTACCGGAACAGGGGCGATGGCACATTCGAGGATGTGTCCGAGGCGGCGGGACTTTCGAAAGTTGGCTTTGGAATGGGTGCAGCGGTCGGAGATTGCGACAACGATGGTTTTCCGGATCTCCTGGTGACCTACCTCGGGGAACTGGTCCTCTACCACAACCAACCCGCTCAAGACGGGAAAAGGTGCCTCGTGGACATTGCAGGAAAGGCCGGGCTGAAAAATCCTCATTGGGGCACCAGTGCGGGTTGGGGTGATGTGGATGGGGACGGCGATCTCGATTTGTATGTATGCAACTACTGCGAGGTGGACCCTAAAAAATACCCGGTCTGTCAGGAGCCTCGGACCCAGGTGGCGATGTGCTGCCCGCCCTCCCATTTTCCAGCCGTTTCCCACAAGCTATTCCGGAACAACGGCAATCTGACTTTCACCGATGTGAGTGTCGAAAGCGGTATAACCGCGCCGCCTCCCGCGCCTGGCCTGGCGGTGGTTTTGGTCGACCTCGACCTCGACGGCAAGCTGGATATCTATGTCGCCAATGACATGAAACCGGCTTACCTGTTCCACAACCAGGGGGCCGGAAGGTTTGTTGAAAAGGCCCTGGTTTCTGGGTGCGGCCTGGGTCTCGATGGCTCCCTAGTGGCGGGCATGGGGATCGCAATCGGGGATGTCGATGGCACGGGCTTGCCATCGGTGTTCGTTACCAACTTTGAGAAGAAGCCTAATATCCTTTTCCTGAACCGCGGCAAACTGGATTTTCGCGAGTCCAGCATGCGCAGCGGCTTGGGGGGGCCCAGCATCCCCTTCCTGAAATTCGGTACCGAGTTTCTCGATGCCGATCTCGATGGCAACCTCGATGCGGTGGTGGCCAACGGCCATATCCATCGGGCCGCCAGGAAATTTACTGATAATGATTATCCGCAAAAAGCCCAGATCTTTCGCGGGTTGGGTTCTGCGAAATTTGTGGATGTTTCCGCCCGGTCCGGTGCGTACTTCTCCACCCCCAAGGTGGGTCGTGGCATCGCCATGGCGGACTACAACCGGGACGGCCTTCCCGATCTGGCTTTCAGCAATGTGGGTGACGGGGTGAAGTTGCTCCGAAACACGACCCGGACTCCAAATGCCGGTATCAGCCTGGATTTGATCCCCCAGGGGTCCTCGGCGCCGTGCAACGCTGTCGGCGCCAGGGTTGTCGCCAAGACCGGTGAATCAAAAAAGACCGCATTTGTGGTTGGTGGAGGCAGTTACCTGTCGGGTTCCGAACAGCGAATCATGCTGGGTTTGGGAAGTGCCTCCCAATTGGATGCCCTGCAGGTGATTTGGCCTTCCGGCCGACGCCAAGACCTGTCCGGTACATCCCTGAAGACCGGGGCTGCTTTCAGGATCAGGGAAGGATCGCCTGCCGAAGCCTTTCAGAGCCCTGAGGGCAGGTCAAAAGACAAATAGTTAAGACAAAGCAAGGATTATTGTTTTTTTGTAACCCTTCAGCCGCATGCCGTGATTTTTGTCGGCAAAGGCGGCAGTTGTGCTGATAGCACATAAGACTTTAAAGCGTCCACCAAGACCTACACCGGGTTGTGCCCAAGCATCTTGAGGGTGCGGCGGATGGTCATGAAGGTGGCCTGGGTCTGGGCCACTTTCACACTGCTATTGGCGTAGCTG
>CAIWHS010000671.1 GCA_903912515.1 uncultured Planctomycetaceae bacterium | reverse complement strand
ATTTTCACCCAAAAAAATCCAAAAATTTCCTTAAATCGGGCTCGAAACATCGGCCTCTTTGCGTCAAAAATACACCCATGTGGATCGGTAAAGGAGCCAGACTGGCATGATATATGCCTCCATGCCCTCGCCCTGGCGCCACCTGCCCCAGTCCCGGCGGCCCGTGCCTTTCGATATCAACCCTCGACAGCCCCGGCTGCATGTGTTTCTGACCCTTTTCAGGATGCGCCGCTACTGGGGCGGCGCATGGCTGCAGGGTCCACCCGCGGAGCGGACACTGATGTTCCCCTCAGCGGGGTATCTGCGTACCCTGTTTTTTCCTGATTATGACGTAAAAATCCTTTGAATTAAGCAGTTTTGTGATTCCGGCCTATTTCACCCTTTAGCCGTTATTCCAGCTATTTACACGGCTGATTGGCACACTGTGCCAATCCTTTTCATGCTTGGTTTCTCCTTGCCTGAAGACCTCCAACGTGATTGTTTGGAGGTTCTAGGTTATGTCAGATTATAAGCTTCCAAGGCGTTCACCTGAAATTGGTTTGCCAGCACATCAAGACCTCGTCGGTCTGGCGAAAAAATGGTTGGAAGACCAACGCAAACACTGGCCCGATCACCCGGATCCACGGCTGCGGGACCAGCGGGATGATGATACCGTCGCTGCGGAGATGGCCTCCCAATTTCGGGAAGGCTATTTCCGCGGCGCGGGTCTTTCTTTTAGCCCTGCCAGGAATCCGGGTGGTATTCCCAGAGGCGCGACCTACCTGCGCTACAGTTGCGACAACAGCAACCCACGCTCGTTGGCGCAGCAACTGGTGAATGTCCTCACCCGAGCCCAACGCGAGGGTGTGTTCATCCCTTGGGAAGCAGTCTTTGCGGACGCCGCCGTCTCGGGAACTATCGCCAGCCGGCGGGGTTACCAGATGGCTAAGAAAGCGATCGTGGAGGAACCGGGGCTCAGCGTCCTGTTCCTGGATGAGATCGGCCGGGCATCCCGCGACCTGGAAGAAGTCCTCAAGCTGGGTCGCAAGATTGACCAGGCCGACAAACGATTTATCGGGGCCACCGACGGCTTCGACTCTGCCATCCCCAATAACCGTATCATGCTCGCCAATCAGGGCATGATGCAGGAATGGTTCGTCGGCCAGCTCAAGCAGAAGGTCAAGCGCGGCATGAAGGATGCCTTCCAACAGGGCAAGGTCATCCAGAATGCCTGTCTCGGCTACCGACTGGAGCCGGTGATGGATACCAACGGCAAACCTGTCATCAATTCCAAGGGCAAGGTTCAGCAGGTGCGGGTGATCGACGAGGAACAGGCCAACTTGGTCCGCGAGATCTTCGAAATGTATGGCAATGGAATGCGCCCAGAGGAAATTGCCAGGGAGCTGAATGAGAGACGGGCCAAAGGACTCCGTTCCTGGGGCCGGTCCCAGATCATGAAGATCCTCAAGCGGGAGACCTACATCGGGACCGAGTACTACAACAAAACCTCCACGGTACGGGACCCGGAGACAGGCAGGATTGAGGTGAAAAAACACCCGAGGGAAACCTGGCTGATGCGGGATGTTTCCCAATTGGCCATTGTCCCCAGGGAGTTATGGGACCGGGTACAAGCTCGCCAGCTCAAAGCCGCTGAAGCCTTCCACCGCCGGAAGCCTCAAGGCCCTTATCGGACGGAAGCCTATCCCACCCGCCTGTTCCAGCCCCGGTGCGGCCACTGCGGCAAGGCACTGTGGCTGGGCAAAGGTGGAAAGTATGCCGCCTTCAAATGCACCAACGGTTTGGAATCCAAACGCGGGTGTAAGCTGCGCAACTACAAAGCGGCCAACCTGATCGAAACCGTTTTGCTTCATTTGGTGAAAAGGCAATTCGAGAAACCCGGCTGGTTGGAACTGCTGGTGGAGGAGGCCAACCAAGCTCTCCGTGCTGCGGCATCCACGCCCCCACCCGATACCCACAAGCTGTCCAGACAGATTGCCCAAAAGCAAAAGGCCTGCGACCGTGTTCTGGGGATGATTGAAGGCTACGAGGGGGAGGATGCTTCCAAACTCCAGGAGCGGCATTACGCCCTCACTCAGGAACTGAACGCTATCAAGGCAGAACTGACCCGGCTCAACGCCGGCAGCCTGGCACCGCCGCCGGGTGAGATCAGCCTGGAGGAGGTGAAGGCTATGCTGGCCGACCTGCCGGCCTTGCTGCGGGAGGCCACACCGGAGGCAGCTTCCTCCTTGGCAGAACTGTTCCAAAACCTGGAAATGTTCTGCGCCAAAGAGGTGGAGCGAGGCGCTTGGCGCGCAACCTTCCGCTTCAATACCACGGCGTTGATGGTCTACATGTCACGCCGTGGACATTGTCCAAGTGCGCCGCTTTGGGAGTACCTGAAACAGCGTGATTGGACAATCGTGGACACCCCGGCCAAGCAGCTCATTCATTTCAGCGAGACTATGGCTGAGCAGCGGCAGGAGGCAAGATTGCTGCATGCGCAAGGGGTGCCAATGACCGAGTTGGCTAAAAAGTATGGTGTCACTTGGGATCGAGTGAAAGGGTGGTTGGTGGAGGGTTACACCGAGCACCGGCGGCAGAGGTATGGCAGAAAAAGAATATCAGCCTGATCATCCAAGCAATCAGGAATTGAGGAAACTTCAATCCAATGGGGTTGGGGAGACTACTCTTCCCCCAATCCCATTCCTTCCAAGTATTCCCTGAACATCTTCACCACCCGCTGCACGGTCCGGGTTGAAACCCCGAACAGGAGGGCAGTTTCCTCGGAGGAGCCGGTATCCAAAAACGATTCAATAATTTTCCTGTCCGTGGGATTCAGTTTCCCCAGGCCGCTTTCAATCAGATCATGCAATTCAGCTAACTGAGCCGGGCCCGGTTCCCTGCAGGCCGCTTGGAAATCCTCGAAAGCGACTGGTGCCGGTCGTTCGTTCCCTTGGGCATCCAGCCGGTCGTTCCTTTTTCTCTGGCGGTGCAGCCGGTTTCGATTCAGGGCCTTGCGCACGGTAACCTTGGAAAGGAGCCCGTACAGGGCGGCCCAACTATCGATTACATACTCATCCTTCGCCTGGCCGTCGAAAAACGATTGCATTACTGATTGCATCACGCTTTCAGGATCGACTTTTGCCCCCAAACGTTTGTCCAAACGCTGACTTGCTAGAGCTACCAATCGATGGGAATAACGCTCATATACTTGCCGGGCTGCATCTTGGTCGCCTTGGTTCAACCCCCCCATCAAGTTGATAAAGGAATCGTTCGGTTGGGGGGACATGGTTCAAGGGCCCGTATGGGTGGACAAGGTAATTTAGAACATAATTTAGCATACAATTATGGGGAGCTAGTAACACAATTCAGATTTTTATTGGGTCTGTCGAAATAACTGCTGCAAACAATTCGGGGATTTGAAAATGCCATCTTGTCGCTGACAGCCATTTCCCAATAAGCATTTTGGATGATAGGTTGGAATAATTATTTGAATGCGACAGATCAAGGTTTTCCGTTCTCGGTTATTTGCACAAAAATTTGGAAAGAGGCGGTCCATGAGCGCGGGGACAGAGGATTACAACCCTTCGCAGGTACATCAGATCGCTTCCGATTATGAACAATCGCTTTTGGCAGGTATCGATGTTCGACTGGAGTCGTTTCTGCAGGGGGAGGGAGCGTTTCGCTGGAATTTGCTGGTGGAATTGATCCATACAGATTTGGAAATACGGCTTCGTAAAGGCGAAGATGTATCTTTATCTTTTTTTATAGAAAAATATCCCGAGATTCAATCCTCACCCAAGGACATTGATTCATTGATAAAGACGGAGTTGCAATGGCGCAACCACCAAGGTCTGCCATTGGACCGGGAAAAAATGGAGAGGTTGTACCCCGATCACATACCCCTGATTCGTCAGCAATTCATACGGTTAGGAAAAATGCCTCAAATACCGGGTTTTCTCTGGCTGGAGGAGTTGGGAAGCGGTTCGTTCGGTGTGGTTTACAAGGCCCTTCAGACTAGCCTGAACCGGCCGGTGGCAATCAAGGTACTAAAGAAGAACACCCAGGAATTATCCAGTCAGGAAATGATCCGGTTCCTTGGCGAGGCGGAGGTAATTGCCTCCCTCAGAAACCCACATGTGGTCCAGGTGTACGATTTCCAGGCTCGACATCAGCCGCCCTACTTGGTTCTAGAATATTTGGCTGGTGGTACCCTTGCTGACAGACTCAAGGCTGGGTTAATGCCATTGCGGGAAGTTGCCAAGGTGGTGCGAAACATCGCCGCAGGTGTCCACTCGATCCATTCCAGGGGAATCATCCACCGGGATCTAAAACCCGGCAACATCCTCTTTGACGAGACCGGGCGTTGTAAGGTCACCGATTTCGGCCTGGCCAAGCGGGAATCATCGGAGCTGACAGCCCATTATGCCCAGATCGGGACGGCTGCTTACATGTCCCCAGAACAGGCCGAGGGGCGGTCCAAGTTTGTCGGCCCCCAGGCGGATGTTTGGGCCTTGGGGGTCATTCTGTATGAGTGTCTCACCAGAAATCTGCCTTTCAAGGAGGAAGAAACTCTCGCAGTGCTGCAATTGGTGATGAAGGCTGAACCGGTCAAACCGCGCGAGTTACGTTCGGATATTCCAGCACGCCTCGAGGAAATCTGCCTGCGGTGCCTAGCCAAGGATCCCACCGCCCGCTACCCGACAGCCAAGGCCCTTGCGGCGGACCTGAATGACTTTATCCAAAAGGAACGACGCGGTGGCACCTGATGGGCCGGAATTAGCCAAGCCATTTGCGAAGCAACAGGGCTACCAAACCCAGAACTAAAAAAACGGCAAAAGTGAGGATTCCAACTTTTAGCCAATCCGGGATCTGTTTTCCCTTTTGGACGGGTCTTTGTTTTGCTTCCCCTTGCCGGTTTATTTGTTTTTCCCCAAATTGGGGATTGGAGCTGGCCAGCTTAGTGCCTGAACCCTTCTCGGATAAGTTGGATTTTGATTCGTGTTTTGAAATCGGGCTTGGCGGAGGCAACAACTCCTCAAGTGCCGGAGCCTGCTTCCCTTGGAGGTCTATGGAAAGGAATGCTTCTAGGGCTTTGGCGGCGCTTTCCGGCCTGTCCGCCGGCGTTTTGGCAAGCATAGACTCCACCAGCCGAACCAAGCCTAGAGGCAGATCCTTCCTAACCAGAGAAAGGCTGGGCAAAACATCATTGGCAACGGCGTTCATCGAGGCCACGGCACTCTCCCGTGCGAACGGATTTGCGCCTGCCAGCATCTCGTAAATCACGATACCCAAGCTGAATAAATCGCTACGGGCGTCGGCGACTTTTCCGGCTGCCTGCTCTGGAGCCATGTAGGCGGGTGTTCCCAAAATTCCACCCGTCAGAGTACTCCGGTCCTCGGCAGTTGGCCCGCGTGTCAGTCCAAAATCCAGAACTTTCACACGGGAAGCGTCTTTATCAACCCAAAGGTTTGCTGGCTTGATATCCCGGTGAACCATCTGGCTTTGGTGGATTGCGATCAGGCCACGGAGGGTATCCTTGGCTACTTTGATGGCCACGGTAGGGGCCACCCGCTTTCCCTGGCGTCGCAACCATGCATCCAGAGGTACACCCTCAAGGCATTCCATGACCAGATATGGCACCAGGGACGTCTCACCTGCCTGGTAGATGGTAACAATGTGCTCGCTCTTAAGCGAAGCCAGCAATCGCGACTCTCTTAGGAATCTTCTCCTTGCCGCCGGTTCACTGGCGGCATCAGGGCGAATCACCTTAATTGCCACCGCCCGGCCTAGATTTTTGTCCACACCGCGAAAAACATACCCCATGGCCCCACGTCCCATCAGGGAAATAATCCTGTGGCCGCCAAGTGAGCCGAGGTCTTCGGGATGGATGGCAACCTCCAGAAATGGATATTTTGGCTGCGGGGGAAAAATCTCGGTCTCTCGGGTGTGAAGCAGGTCCGAATCAGCATCAACTCGGTCGGGTATCATCAAGCCAGGCGGCGTCAACGGTTCTGCTATGGGCGCGGTAGGTTTCTGGGGGTTAGCCGCCTGCCTGCCAGAGTTGTCACCTTCACGCCTTTCTTGGCGCAATTTTTTTTCGACCGCGGCCACCGCATTGAATGCGGTCTTAGCATCAGCAGGGCGTTTTTCACGGTCCTTCGAAAGGAAGGAGTGTATCAGGGATTCCAATTCCTGAGGGATATCGGGACGGCAAAAATGCAGGAGCGTTGGCTCCTCGGTAACCAGAGCTGTGATCGATGCCAACGAGTTTTCCTTTTGAAACGGGTTGCATCCGGCCAGCAACTGATAAAGGACAACCCCCAGGCTGAAAAGGTCGCTCCGGCTGTCTAGGTCTTCCCCTTCGGACTGCTCGGGGGACATGTAGGCGGCGGTGCCAACCGCGCCTTCAAGAGTGATGCTCCCTTCTCCTGCGAATTGCCGAGCCATTCCCAAGTCCAGAACCCGCACCTTGCTGGATTGCCGGTCGATCCAGAGGTTTGAGGGCTTGATGTCCCGATGGATGATTCCCTTGGAATGGATAGCGGCCAAGCCGCGGAGCACATCTCGGGCAATCTTGCAGGTTGTCGTGTAGGTGACTGACTTGCGCTGACGGATCAACCAAGAATCCAGCGAGGACCCCTCCAGAAACTCCATCACGATATAGGGAATACCATCCGACTCACCCACGCGGTGGATTTGGATTACATACTCGCTTTGCAGGGCACTAAGAATTCGTCCTTCCCGTAAAAAGCGGGCGCGCACCCCCGGGTCATTTGCATGTTCTGGCCGGATCAGCTTCACTGCAACCGGTTGCCCAAGAAGGGGATCCTCGGCCCGGAACACCTCGGCCATACCACCGCGGCCCAAAATTGCTGTGATTCGCATTCCGTCCAGGGATCCGAGATCCCCCGCCTGCAAGGGCGGACCCAATAGCTGTGTCGATTTGCTTTCCGGGCTCATGGTTTTGGCATGGGACGGCAGGATCATTTCAGTTGGTGACTCTGTGAATAAGTCTAACAAAGTCCATCCACTGGTTACTCGAGATTTTCAGGATTCTGTCGCCATGAGGCTTTATTGGTGATTTTCCAAAAAGAATGGTGCCGGCATGGTCCCGATAATCTGGAGCCCGAAGTGATGGTCCCGACAAAAGGCGAAAATCTGCAGGAACTTTGCGGGAATGATCAGATCCGGGGGCTCGGAGGGAATTCCAACGACCAACGGCTGAAAGAATTCCAAGCCATTTTAGGGCCGGCCCTGCGCAAGGGAGACCTTGGTTCACTGGACGCCTACAGAGTCAAGAAACTGCTGGGTATGGGGGGTATGGGATGTGTCTTCCTGGGGGAGGACACCCGATTGTCTAGAGACGTTGCCCTGAAAGTGATGCGGCCAGGGGAGGTCAGCAAGCATGCAGCTCTGGACCGATTCATGCTGGAAGGACGTGCCGCGGCCTCCATCAAGAACGATCATGTGGTGACCATCCACCAGGTGGGGGACGCTCGCGGGGTCGTCTACATGGCCATGGAGCTGCTCCGGGGGGCCCCTCTGGACAAATGGCTGGAAAAGCAGTCAGCAACCGGGGGTGTACAGGCCTTAGTAGCATGCAGGATCGCGCGGGACACGCTCAAAGGCTTGGCTGCAGCACACGAGGTCGGGTTGGTCCACCGCGATATCAAGCCTTCCAATTTATGGCTGGAGGAGGGTACCGGTCGTATCAAAATATTGGATTTTGGCCTGACCAGGGCGAGCCAGCATGATGGAACACTCACTCAGGAAGGGATGTTGGTGGGGACGCCTGCCTACATGTCGCCCGAACAGGCCTTGGGAAGACTGGTTACCCCACGGTCAGACCTCTTCAGCCTTGGCACGGTTCTCTATCAGGCATTAGGAGGGGAAAACCCGTTCCTTCGCGACAGTGTGGCAGCCACCTTGGGTGCGATTGTCAATAAGGCACAAGGGCGTCTAGTGGCAAGGCGGCCGGATGTGCCAGCCGAGCTTTCGACTTTTGTCGACCGGCTACTGGCCAAGAACCCAAATAACCGTCCAGCCTCAGCAGCCCTTGCCCTTCGCGAACTTCAGGAAGTGGATCGGCTGGTTCGGATCACATCGGTTTCCGCCCAAGGGAGTCGGCAACCTGCCACTACCAACAGTCCAATAAAAGAAAGTGTTCCTCAATCCCAGTCCCTAGCTACCAACACCGCAGACCCGGGATTTAAGCCAATGGAATATGGCCCTGACCTGTCGGGAAGAGTGCCTGAGAAGGGAACAATCTGGACCACCGGTCGCAAAGTGGCAATAGCTGCAGGGTGCGGGGCGGTGCTTTCGTTAGGACTGTTTTTGACGGGGCGTAGTGAAAGGCAACCTGCTTCCACTCCGGATGCAATTCAAGCGGAAAGGGACGCTAGTACCAACTCGACAGCCATTCAAGCCGGGTCAAGCACCCGGTCCGGGGAAACCTTGCCCGGGTTCAATAAAGAACCCACCCCAAGCTTCCAACGCAAGCCACTCGAACCACGTTTCATGTCTCTTCAGGCGGGTAGCTTGGTGCAGCGGGCACGATTGGATAGTTTCCGGCACCAAAATCCGGGAATCATCTTGAGTTGCACTTGGAATGATCGGCAAGAGGTGGAAACTCTCAGCATTTCTGGTGTCCTCCCAAGGAATTTGGAGGCCTTGGCCAACCTCACTTCACTGAGGGAAATAAGCGCCGAACCGGCTTCGGACAGAGACCCTGCCCTGAACCTATCCCAACTTAAAGGGCTGTCCCTTGATCGCCTTCGACTCCCCGGAAGGCGAGTCAGCGGTTTACAGGACCTGGCCGGGCACAAATTAGTGGAGTTGGAAGCAGAATTAGGAACCGAAGGAGAAAAGACAGCCTGGAGTAATCTCGTTTCACTCCGAAAACTGAATGGAAAAAACCGCTCTTCTCAATCAGGAAAGACAGAGGAATCGAATCCGCCAATCTTCGCAAACTCCTTGGTTAAGAAGGAGCCTGTAGAAAAAACCAATTCGGAAAAACCCGCTATTGGAATCACGGCCACAACGACCAAGCTACAGCAGACTGTTCCTTCGCAATTACCCGGCGGATTCGACCAAAAACCAGTTGCAGGATCTGCCCAGCAGTCTTCAGTCGCCCCGGGAAAAAATCCTTCCCAATCTGCGAAGAAAAAGCCCGCGCCACCACCCCGCGGAGTGGCTTGGGTAAACAACCGCATGGTCGAGTTGGCCGAGCAAAAAGAACTGGGTACCTCCTGGAAGGACACCCCTCTTCCACCGGTAATCCTTCGCGGGTTACGTTTCGGTAAAGACCGCCAGCCCCCAGGCGCTGGGCCTGAGGTAGCAGCTACAACCCACCGTGGACGGAAATGCCTATGGCCAGAAGAGCTGGAAGGGCCTGCCTACCGCCAAGTCCGCGACGGCTTGGAAAGGGAACATTTATTGGGTTGGGGCGCTGTATCCAAGGGGAAATCCGCCCGGGCCCACGCTGAGGCGGGAAGGAACTTCGTGGCAAGCGCCCAGCAATGTCTGGCTCGAGACGCTGGGCTAGTCACCCCCGACGAGTATTGCCGGGCAAAACGATTCCTCAGTGGTATGGAGCAAGAATTCAAGGCCATGGCAGGTGAGAGCCCAAATGTTGTCTTGGCAGGGCAATGGGTGCCGGACCCCGGTTCCGTAAAAACCATTGGCCAATTGGCCACTTTCATGGCGGACAGGTCCATCAGTCTGGCGGACACCCCGGATGGATCCAGGCGGTCTCTCGATGACCTGGTCCACCTGATCGACGGCATGGCGAAATCCAGTCCAGGACTTTTCCGCCAGCTCGCCGCCGTGTCGCCCACAACCGGAAACGGTGATTAGGAACCTGAAGGGCGTCGCATGGTGCCGCGCCCTAGGGAAAAATTATAATGGAAGACACACGGACAAGCGCCCGGTGCCAGCACTGCCGGGAAACCCTTCAGCTCTCCACTGCCGAGAAAGGGGAGTTGCTCAGGAGCCTGCGGGTTGAGGTGCTTTGCCCCCAGTGCATGCGCCTCACTGAGGTGACAGCACTGTCCAGGAAGAAGTGCTCGGCTGGAGCCCGTTCAGGAAGCATCCGCGCCTCTGATGTCACTGTTCGGAAATCCCCCAGCGCATCCTCAGGCCAGATTGGTCGGCCTCCGTTCCAGCCTCTTGAACAAGCGGTGCGCACTGCGGCCCCGACTTCCTGTGCGCCGGGAATCACTTCCCTGCCGTTTCAGCCGATGGTCGATGCAGCTACCGCCCCAATCCTTGCATCAAGGCTGGTTGGTTCATCCTGGTCAGGCGGAAAGATGCGTGGCTGGTTGCCCATCCTGGCCGGGGCCGCTCTCGGCGCCGCGGGGATGCTGGCCGGGTTATTCCTGCTAGACGGCCAGAAAAAAGATCAGGTCCCCACGGGGAACGGGCATACCCAGAACGCAAGGCCCTGATTGGAGTCCACCAATGGTCATGCTGCGCGAACAGATCTACCAAAAGACTCTGCGGCATTTCTTCCAACCAGTGGAAGATCTGCTTTTTGAGAAGCCCGAAGTCACCGAGGTCCTGATCAATGGCCCCGACCGGATTTACTGCGAAAGCGGTGGCAAGCTGCACCTGACCGACCGTCGCTTCGATTCGGAAGAATCCCTGGAAATGGCGGTCCGCAATCTGGCGGAATATGTCGGCAGAAGGCTGGACGAACACAACCACAGCATGGACGCACGGCTACCGCCGCCGGAAGGGTTCCGGGTACATGCCATCATTCCTCCGGCTAGTCGGGCCGGAATCTGTCTTTCCATCCGCAAGTTCGGCAGAAGGAACGAGACCACTCTGGATTGGATGGTTAGCAAGGGTTCCCTGACGCCCGAGGTAGCCGAATATCTACGACTAATGGTGGCGTGCCACCGGAATATCGTTGTCTCAGGTGGCACCGGCAGCGGCAAGACCTCGTTGCTCAATGCGCTGTCGTTCGCCATCGATGAGCGGGAACGGATTGTCGTCATCGAGGATTCCTCGGAATTGCGGCTGGCACAGGAACACACGGTCTATCTGGAAGCAAAACAACCAGGCCCTGACGGCAAGGGCGGCGTCACCATCCGCAACCTGTTCGTCGACTCCCTCCGCATGCGCCCGGATCGGATCATCGTCGGCGAGGTGCGCCGCGGCGAGGCTCTCGACTTGATCCAATCGATGCTGTCCGGTCACGACGGCGCCCTCACCACCGTCCACGCCTCCAATCCCCTCCTGGCCCTGGTGCGCTTGGAAACCCTATGCCTGATGAGTGATGTGGCACTACCCGTCTATGTTGCCCGGGCTCAGGTGGCCCATGCCATCCAAGTGGTTGTGCAAATCGCCCGGATGCAGGACGGCTCTAGGCGTGTCACGGGAATCAGCGAAGGAGCCGGACTCGCCAAAGGCGAAAGATACCGGATGCGAAAGATCTTCGAGATGAAGCCGGGTTTGCAAGGCCAGCAATTGGCATGGACCGGCAAACCCTCACGGTTCTCTACGGATGTTCTCGATCAAACAAAGCCCTCGGACTGGGAATTGTCCGCGGCAGTGTGGGGGATGAAACCATGAGCGATTTAGGGAAATACTGGTACGGCAAAACTATCTGGCCAGTCGCCTTGGCAGCAATGGTGGCCTTGCAAATGGCCGGTGCCATTTTCGGAGCATGGATGCCTGGCCCTCTAGCATCCCCGGGCATGCTCCTAGCCTTGGCGATCACGCTGGTGGCCACTATTACCGACCTGCGCTCTCGTCGCATTCCAAATTGGCTTTCCTACCCGGCCATGCTGGCTGGGGCTGGAATGGTCCTGGCAGGTGCCCTCACTGGCTGGTCTGACGCCATGGGTGTGCCGGATGTGATGGAATCTATGGGCGGTTTTCTGTTGGGCGCTACCTTGCTGGGAGTGCTGTACCTTTTCCATGGAGGGGGCGCTGGGGATGTGAAGCTAGCCGCCGCACTGGGCATTCTGCTGGGCCCCGGGGCCCTGGCGGGTACCCTGTTGGCCGGCTGCATCGCTGCAGGTTTTGGCGCCCTAGGGGTAGTGGTCCTGAGGTTACTTCAGCAGGCCCAAAATCCATCCTCCGGTGGCAGGCTGTCCAATGCCCTGCGCGGCAACATGCCGATGGCACCGTTTTTTCTGGCGGGGCTGCTGCTGCACTTGATGAATTGACCTACCTTGAAAATCCTTTCCGCCATGTGCGTCGCCAAAACCGATACATTTGTGATTCAAAAACAGACATCTTTAGCATCCCAAGGAGAAAAGTCATGAGGAATTTGCCAAAACATACCAGCCAATTGAAACAGAATGATGAGGTAGAGCAGAGCCTACCTTGTAATTCTGACAGGCTACAACGCTACATAAGTGGGTTTGCAAAACTCGCTCAACATTTTGCCTTTGCCTTCATAGCTTGGCACTGTTTTGATTCATGTTGTTTTGATTCTGAAGAAAGGGCAAAAAAACTTCGCGATGAAATTGAAAAAATGTCAATTGTAGCTAATTAGTATCAATAATATTAGTGACACGATTATTCTTATTATTCTAGTATTAAATTCAAAGGAATTACCGTGAGGAATAGTGGTTGGACACCGAATTTTCAGAGAATTTTTCAGGGCCTATCAGTCAGGATTGGCCGACGAATGTCAGGTTTTCAACGTGAAGAACAAGGCAGCGAGGCAATCATCGTCGTGGTACTGCTGGCAATGAGTGCGATGGTAAGCCTTTTTCTGTGGAACGATATTTGGACCGGCCGCATCCAGGGGTGGGTGACCAAGACGATTGAAGTGATTCTGGCGATTTAGTTGTTCTACCTGGCAAAGGCTGCCAATTCGATGTTGGACTGATTTCAGGTCATAAAGGAAATCCTAAAGGAGGAGAGTCATGGACCATTTAGGGCAAAAGACCCAATTCGGTAAAAAAGCCCCAGTTTTTTTTTGCAAACTTCGTCAACAACTTTCCAGGTTTCACCATGGTGAACGAGGAAGCGAGGCGATCATTAATGTGGTTTTATTGGCAATGGGCGCGATGGTTTGCCTGTTTCTTTGGAACGATATCTGGACCGGGCGCATCAAGGGGTGGGTGACAAATACTGTCACTTCGATCCTGGCGGATTGAGGCCGCCTGAGATCTATTGCTGGACCGCCGAACCTAGTCGGCTTTTCACCCCTAATGTAATCGACCTGGAAAATTCTTCGAATCTTTGCAATCGGTCAGTTTCAAACGGCGCTTTTCGAAATGGTGGTAGATATCCCGGTTCTCTGTCGCCAAAAGGCCCGATCAGGTGATTTCAAAGCGGACAAACTGTTCCCTGACCGAGGTCCGCACTATGAACTCATTGCACGAACAAACCGGGATGCTGATTTTGATGGATACCCATTTGGGGGTGAACCTAATGGTAGGAACCATCGTGCTCCTAGCCATCCACCTGTTTCACAGTAGTGCCACAAGAAATCCGGGCGGCTGATCCGGATCTAAGGGCCATTTATTTTACCGCGGCCAGCCCCCTTCCGATTCCTGTCCGGCATGTTACCTTAGAAGGGATTAAAATTGCGTCTGGGGGCATCGGCCCCGGAAGTGCTGTGCCCCGCTGGAACCCAAGGTAGCCCACATGCCCGCCGGAAACGATCCGAAGGATGACTGGAGTTTCCTAAGGCCACCCGTGGTTGCTGGCGACCTCGCTAGCCTCGGGGGATATCGCATCCTGTCCCTGATCGGACAGGGGGCGATGGGCTTCGTCTTCAAGGCGGAAGACACCGGCCTCAAGCGTCTGGTCGCCCTCAAGGTGATGCGGCCTGCCATAGCGGCAACGCCACTGGCCCGCGACCGCTTGCTCCGCGAGGCGAGGGCCGCGGCCGGCATCCAGAGCGAATGTGTCGTCACCATCCATCAGGTCGGTGAGGACCGTGGCATCCCCTTCATCGCGATGGAATTCCTCGACGGAATGACTCTCGATGACTGGATCACCAAGCACAAGAAAACGGCAACTGTGGGAGCCATCTGCCGGGTGGGGCGCGACCTGTTGCGCGGCCTTGCAGCCGCGCACGAAAAGGGGCTGATCCACCGCGACATCAAACCCGCCAACCTGTGGGTGGACCAGAAATCCGGCCGTGTGAAGGTGCTGGATTTCGGCCTGACCCGCGACACAGGGTCCGAGCAGAAACTGACAATGGATGGCGCCATCATGGGCACCCCAGCCTACATGGCGCCCGAACAGGCCAACGGCAAGGAGGTGGACTGTCGGGCCGACCTATTCAGCGCCGGCACGGTGCTTTACCACCTCGCCACCGATTCTAGCCCTTTCCACCGCGACAGCCTGTTGCCCACGCTGTCCGCAGTCTGTAACCACCGGCCCCAGCCTGTCCTCTCCATCCGGCCCGAGCTTCCCGCCGAATTGGGCGCCTTCATCGAGCGGCTGATGAGCAAAGACCCGGCCGAGAGACCGGGCGACGGCCAAGCAGCCCTAGCATTGTGGCTGGAAGTTGAGAAGTCGGTCCGCAATGCCCAAGGTCCGCCTCAGGCCCAATCCGGTACGGGGTCAGGCATCCGCCTTCCCGGACCCGCTGCCGCCGAAAGCGGCGTCCTGCGTTTCCCCGAATCGAAAATCTTGGAAGGGGCTTCCACCCGGAAAAAAAGAAACCGCAAGACATCTTCATCCAATCTATGGCCATGGGCGGCTGGCAGCATCGCTCTTGCGACCCTGATTTTGGTCGGGCTGGGAGTGGTTTCATTTCTGAAAGGTTTTTCCGGCGGGCCCGAAAAACAGGATGCCGTCACCGTCGTGGCGCAAACACCCCGGAATTCGGCACCCAAGGCAGATGCAGCCAGCCAGCCAACAGGCACTGGAATCCCAACACAATCAACCAACAACAATCCGCCACCGGCTCCGCCGTTGAGGCCATCCGGGAATCGGGAGCCAGACCGTTTCACTAATTCATTGGGAATGGACATGGTGCTGGTGAAACCGGGTCGTTTTCGTCTGGGTGGAACCGGGGGAGACAAGTTTCGTATGCCAGTTGAGATTCAATCGGAATATTACATCGGCATCCGGGAAGTGACACAGGAGCAGTGGTTCCGGATCACCGGTGAACAACCCAGTCACTTCAGCCGCAAAGGGGAAGGAGCCACGGCTGTCGCCAGGGTACCCGATAGTACGATGTCCCGTTTCCCGGTAGAAAATGTTTCCTGGAAAGAGGCCATGGCATACATTGCCCGGCTGAACACGCAAGAGCCCAACCCAGGTTGGGAATATCGGCTGCCGACGGTGATTGAGTGGGAATTCGCCTGCCGTGGTGGCCATCTGATGGGCCAGGACGAAGACCTGCTCGACTTCTACGGCTTCACCCCATCCAAAGAGATCACCCGGGAGGCTGCCAACCTGGGTGATCCCACGGGCCGGCCCAAGCCAACGGGTAGTTTTGGCCCGAACCGGTTGGGGCTGTTCGACATGCACGGCAATGTGGCGGAATGGTGCTCAGACACTCACATTCCCAAGGATCGACCGGTTGGCGTCCCGGACCATATCATCAAGGGAGGAAGCTGGGGATCCCCTCCAGAACATGGCCGTGCAGGCGCTACCTTCACTACCAACGAAAACGGCAAGACTTGGGCGCTAGGTTTCCGGGTGGTGCTGGGCAGAAAAGTGGATTGAGCCTCCTAAAGGCGAACCGGTGAAACCATTAGACAGCGGGCATTAAAGACCCGCCCTCATGCCCCCAGCTCGCCGCCCAACCTTGGATTTCCCCAAAGGTTTTTATCCTGCCCTCAAGAATTTCCACGCGAAGTGCCTTGTAAAAAACCGCTTTTTTGGCAGGTGTATCCAGAAGGGTCTCGGGAATTCCAGACCGTGACATTCCAAAATGAATCAGCAGATACCTGGACGCATCATCCGTGGTACGGATGCCACCCTTGTCGCGCTGGGCTTCCACCCCAGTAATCATTGACCTGAAATCGAACGAATCTTCATGAAATCCCAAATCCCTAAGAGATTTTCCACTCATCAGCCGGTGATTGGGCCTTTCCAGAAAGCCGTTGCGGCGAATGGAATCCTCAATGGGGCCCAGCAAGGCCAATTCCCGGGCCTCAATATTATGATTGGCCCGGCCCCTTTGGTCCGCCCGGCACAACCTGAGAAAAATCGAAAAATCAGCCGGATACACGGCGCGGACCAACTGGCGGACCAGGTTGTCGAAAACAGCCTGGTTCTCCTTCGACCGCTTGGCCAACTCCATGGGTTTCATATGGTTGACCACCAGCTTGTTGACCTGCATCCTGGTCCTGTGGGAAAAATCCAGTCCTTGGAAATACCGTCTGGCAATGGCCACACTTTCCACCTCATGGCCATGCGAGGAAATCTTGAGCCCGTCCGGTTCCTGACGGACCTTCGTGGTGGTCAATTTGCCCACATCGTGGAAAAGCGCCGCCAGCATCAGCTTCACGGCGTCTTCCCGGCCAAGTTCGCGGGCCAATTCAGCGGCCGCATCCACCACCAGCAGGGTGTGCTCATAGGCGGATCCCTCTGGATGGTGAACCGGGTTTTGCGGCACTTCTATTAAAGCTGCAATTTCCGGAAAAAGTGACTGCAGCACGCCCAATTCGTCCGCCAGACGAATACCCATGGAGGGCTTTTCGCATCCGGTCAGGAGCTTGGTCATTTCTTTGGTTTTGAGTACCGGATCCAGTTGACCTAAACAACCTCTAGCCACCGTTTGGCGTATAGCTAACTCGGTGGCGTTATCCAATCGAAATCCCAACCGCGCCGCCAACCGGCAGGCGCGCAAGGGAATGGTTTCATTCATCGATTGGCCATCCAAACCTGGAACCAACCTCAGCAGGCCGCTTTGGGTATCGGCAATCCCTCCAAAAGGATCCTGCCAAGATTGGTCCAAAAGATCGTGGTAGATGGCATTACAGGTGAAATCGCGTCGTAAGGCGGCTTTTTCAATAGGGAGAGAAGGATTCAAAACCAGCTTTTCTTCCCCACAGGCCGTAGCCTCCGGGCACATTGGGAGCGTGATATCAATGAAGCCCTCAGAACCCAGGATTACCTTGAACGGCACCATGCCTGGCTGCGATGGAATGATCACTTGGTAGTCCAGGCCGGTCAAACAAGCTGCCACCTGTTCCGGACTGGCCCCGAACCACTCCATGTCGATGTCAGAAGAGGCATGACCAAGCAGTCGGTCCCGGCACCAGCCACCGACAATGTAGGCACGCCCACCTGAGGTGCGCGCCTTGTCCGCGATCAGGGAAGCCACAGCCAGAAGCTTCTCTTGTGGGTTGTCAGCCATTCAGCAATTCCTCGCCATATTTCCCCAACAAGGATTCGAACCTTGAACAACAGTTCCAGAAATTGTGAAGCTACCATTATGCCAACGGAAAATAAGTTTCTTCGATTAAGTCTTTTATCGACACATGGGCTATGAAAACCGGGTGGGTACCCTTCCATCACAAAAGAAAAAGAAGGGCAGTTAACCTTTGTCGGGTTGGTGCCAGTTTCGTTTTCTGTATGAATGTAGCAACCCAGCCGGAGCCTTCTCTCCACCAGATCGATCCTCGGCCTGGAAGTAGTAACCGCTAAAGGCTATTTTAATTTCCCATCTCTCAGGTGCAAAATTTACAAGCGTCCCATCTTGCTGGTTTTGCGCAAACCCGTTTGGGCGAGTGTTGTTATCCGGATTTCAATAGGTTGCCTCCATATTGATCCACCACTTGTTTTTGTTCTTTTTATCTTCGCCATCAGACCTTCCTTTATCGTTGCCTGTCCCCCCATCAAAGTAATCTATTCCTGCCATTCCATGCAATTTGTCGTTATCAGCTCCACCAAAAAGTTTATCGTTCCCTTCGCTTCCCTCTAGGGTGTCATTACCCGATTCGCCATAAAGGGTATCATCCTCTGAATCTCCGTAGAGGAAATCATTTCCAGCTCCGCCCCAAATGGTGTCATTACCACTATTGCCGTGAATTTGATCCCCAAATCCTGATCCATAAATCTTGTCGTTTCCCCTGTTTCCATAAATCTCTACCTTGTTGTCCAAGGCGCGGAATCCGCTTGAGGTTGCAACACCGCTCAGGTCAATCAAGTCTGCCCCGTTGGTTCCCTGAACCACGATCTTGGTGACTTTGTTGACCGCAAGCGTTCCCCTGACTCCCTTATCAATGGAGGAAATCGCCCCATTGATTTGAAGCAGACCGTTCACAGATCCAACCTGAATGCTGGAAGTACCCATGTCACGCATATCAATAACCAATTGACCAGAACTAAAGCTCAGACCGGCAGGCACTTCCCGAGTCTCCAGCCTTTCCAGTCGCACCGGGGCTAGACGCCGGTTTTTTCCCAGGGATTTTTGAGTGTTATCGTTTTTGAGGGCTGTAAACACATCAAAAAATCCTAGAATATGGCGAATCATTGCTATTCCTTTCAGGCACTGTGAGGTTGAGAAGCGAACTGGACAATGAACTGATCACCGATTTCCTTTTGCCAGCGACAAAATTTTTTGGTAACCCTTCCGCCAATTGCCGAGACTTTTGTTGGCAAAGGCGGCAGTTGCCCTGATCGTATGTAAGAATTCAAAGCAACTACCAGAACCTGCACCGGGTTGTGCCCACGCATCTTTGGGTTTCGCGGCTGCCATGGAGGAAGTCCTGGCCGTTGGACCCGGAGTATCCTGTGGTGTGCATGGAGGAGCAACCTATCCAACTTCTGAAAGAACCCGAACGGTGATTCCCGGGACAAAAAAGGCTGCCAAATGGGTGCATCACGAGTATAAGCGGGTGGGGACGGCCAGCATCTGCCTGCCAATTTACCCAAAGTTCATTGCATGACTGAGCACAAGGTATTCATCTTAAACCGACTAGCCAATACCCCAGCAAGAAAGATTCCGTCGCCAAGGAACCAGGGATTTCGCTCCGTGACCCAATACAAATTTTTTGTGCCGACAAAAAAACAGCTTTTGAGATGCCGGCTTTTATATAGAATGAGTATCTTCTCAGCAGATTGCTTGACTAAAAGATTCCACTGACTCATGGTACGTCGCAATCAACCATTCAGGTGGTGTCATGGACTCAAAGTTGCCAGAATCCTATACCAGCATGTCGGTATCGACAAAGCTATTCCGTCGAGGAGTCTACGAGTTTCATTCTGGAGTTCGTTTTTTGAAAGATGGGAATACAATCGTTGCTCAGCTCGGTGGCAAATCGACAACTCTGGAAGGGCTTGATCCACTCTTGTTAACTGAGGCTCGCTCCACTAGAAGCTGTCCCCCTGAGATGGTTAAAGCTTTCACGGACACAGTGATCCCCCAGCTTATCGAGCCTATCCGGTTGCAACTTATTGAAGAGATTCGAAAATTCAATGAGGCAGGTGCTGTTAAGGATTCGAGCATTAAGACGGCTACCATCGATTCCCTCGAACCACTTGAGTTCACAATAAAGGGCGTACTTTATTCCGGGCACTACTATGAGCGCACAGGCTCATTTAGCTGGAACCCAGCTGGGAACCTCACGGTGATGACAGACGGTAAATGTCACCGAGTGCCCGTATCCAATATCCTCGGTGGACGGCAAGGGTTCTTGAGTAAGGTTTTCGGTGGACGGCAAGGGTTCTTGAGTAAGGTTTTGGGCCAACTGTAGAAAACACCCTCCTGGTTAATACTTACATATCCGTCCGGCGGATGAAATCTTACAAAATATTCCTTGATAAAAGGGTATCTATTTGTCAAATAATTCTGTTGAACAGAAAAAAATCCCCCAGTTCCCTTGAGCCGCAGTGGTACCGGCCAAAATCATCCGACCAACATCCTCCCCCAGCACCTGAGCTTGCAGTTTGTCCTTGGCAGGCGAAGGTTTGGTGACCAGCAGGTTCTTCCAGAGGTCAATGGTGACCTGGGGTTGCCAGGCGCCGCCCCGCCGGGCCCAGGCAAGGTGGAAGGCGGTGGTGAAGGGAAGCTTGGCGGATTCAGATTCTTTGGCTTGGTCGATGTGCCACTGGGGATTGGGCTTGGACCATTCAGCAAGGCGCTGTCTGTCGCGGGCGATGCGTTCCTGGCGGTACTGATTGTGGATGATGTTGAT
>CAIWHS010000670.1 GCA_903912515.1 uncultured Planctomycetaceae bacterium | reverse complement strand
TCGCGGACGGCTTCACCGCCAACAGCATCATCTCCAGCGGTCAGGGTGGCGGCAAAAGCGTGGTGCTACGCATGACTGTGGATGGCAGAATCATCCTTTACGGCATGTCGGTAGCCATGATCATTGGGTTGCTTGGAGGCGCCCTTCCCGCCTTCAATTCGACCCGGATCAAGCCTCTGGACGCGCTACGGTAAAGCAGCCAACTCTGCCTGCTACTTGGTTATCAGCTTTGGGGACATCAACCTTGGGTTCATCAGCCCTGGGATTGATGCCGGCGCCATTTTTCAGCCAAAGATTCGCGAGGTTTTGGATCGTCCCTGACCTGGGGCTCTTCCAGATCTGGGTTGGACCAGCGGCAGACATGCATGCGAATGCCGTAGCGGGACCCCATAGCGCTTAGGTGGGTGTACAGCTTCAGCCTTTTGCTTCTGGGCAAGAGTCGCTGGATTCTGTGTCCGGGCAGCATGACTCTTGGACCATTGCTGTAAACCTCGGCAACCTGAACCAATTGAGTTCCAGTCAACACTGTTCCCAGACGATCCAGGCTACCCTCGGGCAGAGGCAGGTAGCCCATGGTTGTCTGGGTGATGCCGAAATCGCGCAGAAGAGACAGGAGGGCCTCGATCTCCGGAGCGGTATCGGTGATGCCTGGGACCAAAGGTTCCATGGTTGGCAAAACCGCCAATCCCATTTCCCGCAAGCGAACCACCTGGCGCAGACGGGCTTTGGGAGACGGTGCCCCGGGCTCCATGCCACGCGACTTGGCGGTGGAGGCGGTGCAAAGGGGCACGGTGATGCGCAGGAGGCTACCCAAAGCCGCAAGCCTTGGGCGGAGGTGGCTGAGAATGCGGGCCCGCGTCCGGATCCACACTTTGATACCCATTTTGGCGATTGCCTCAGCGCAGGCAACTGCCAGCTCCTGTGCCGCCTCTGGACCGGCGAAGGGGTCGGCATGGGCACCGAGATAAACAGCTTGAATGGGGCCTTGCCACCCTTTTAAGGTTTGGTGGAGGAGTTCAAGGGTGCCGGCGTAGAGGTCAACCGCCTGGCTGTCGCATTCGGCGGTTTTACCGGCGAGGTGGAGAATCCCGTGCCAGCGCTCGGGCTGGGTATCCAGCGCCAGCACGGGGCCCTCAGGTCCTAGCAGCCATTGACTGAACAATGGCTGGGTTCTGCGAACCTTTTGGGTCGGACGGTGTAGCCACGGAGTGGCTTGCCAGATCTTGACCGCACTGAATATCTCCTGCTGATGCATGACGACCCCTCCTGGACCTGTCTGCGGCAAGCTGAAAAAGGATATGTCTCGATGGCTCTACCAGTCAACCAATCGAATTATTTATCCTGATTCGAAACCGAATTATTTACCCTTGGTTGAAACCGAACCAAACCGGCTGGAAATCCGGTCCTAATTCTTCTTGCAGTGAGCGGAAGATTCCTTGCATGGCAAAAGAAAGAAAATTGAACCATTTTCAATTTCCCTGAAATCTCTACGACAAACAGTATGCCCAAGTTCCCCTTACTGCTTGAATTTTGTGTTTTCCGGTGGATTTTTCGGGAAATATAATTCTGGCCGGGTATGGGGGGTGGATGTTTGAGCACTGAACTAGCGCATGGATGAGCAGGAAGCATGAAAGCACTCAACGATTTTCTTTCTAAAGTGCGGCAGGAACCGGTTCCTGCGGGCTGCTTTTTGGGTTTGTTGCATATTTTGATTGGCAAAACGTTAGTGACCCGAGAAGGGGCGCTGGTTAGCCGGGGCATAACTTGGCGTGAATTGGCGGCCCGGATGCGTCAGGCGCGTTTGGACAAGGATTTGGTGCGTGAATTGGGGGTAGATCCGGCGCAATTGCCGCCCCGTGATCGTGAGGCCTATTGGTTTGAGGCCCTTAGGCGAGCTCCGGTGGCGAGCCCGCAGGCGAACAACCAAGCGGCCCAATTGGTTTCTTGGCTTGAAAAGCTGGGCTATGAGGTTGACCAGTTTCGATGATTGCCAAAGCGCATCTCTCTTGCTTCCAAGCGTCTGGCAGGGTTCACTAAAGAGTTGAGCCTTGAGCTTCCCAGCGAATTGCCCGGTCGTATTATTGGCCAAAACGGGGCAAGCGGGTGGCCGATGAAGCGGTTTGGCTTGCCGAGCCGTTTTTTCACCCCTTGGCGCGCAGTTAAGGAAAGACGAGAGCATGAGCGAGAAAAACGGCACGGAAGAGCTTCCCTCCCCCTCCGAAGGGCTTCTGACCAAGGAAATTCCTTGGAAATTGATTGCATTACTTGGTGTTTTGGTAATTGGTGGGGCATTGTTGGTGAATGCCGCCGCTAACCGACGGGACACAAGCCTTGCCAAGAGTTGGGTTGAATTTGATGGGATCAAGGAAAACGAGAAGCTTGCGAGCTTTGCGGAGTTGAACCGAACAAACCCTGTTGGTGCAGCGGCGCACCTGAAAATGGCGCGTCAGCAGCTGGCAATGGGGCTTCGGGAATATCCGGCTCCTGCCAAGGAATCGTTTCCACCTTCGCCTGATTCGAAGGAAGCCAAAGCCAAACCTGCTGATGCGATGGAGCTTTTGAAACAGGCTCGTGAAGGCTTTGACATGGCCCGGAAGTCGTTCAAGGAGTTGCCTGCTTTGGAGCTTGAATGCATGGCCAGCGCAGCCAGGGCATCTGAAGGGCTTGAAGAACTGGAAGACGCGAAAAAGCGTTATGAGGAAGTGGTTACCCGGTTTGGCGAGAGCACCATTGGGCGCGAAATTCGTCAACGGATGAAGGAAATGGACGAAAAAGACCGCTGGAAAACAGTAACACGGATTGAGGACAGCCTTCGCAAGGCAGGTCCTTGATTGCCTTAACCCACGAATTGCAGCGCTTAGGCTATGGATCCTGAAGAATTTCTAGAGGATGATGACGCGCCTGAGGTTCAGGATGTCGGCACCGAGGCAGCTAGTGCCCCATCGATTCCCGGGCTTCCGGCTGGCGAAGACGGGTGGATTGAGCACAAAGCTGCCATTCGCCGCGAAGCGATGCGTTTGGATCAATTTATCCAGCAATTGATACCTAATTGCACCCGGTCAATAGCGCAAAAAATAATTGAAGAAGGCCGGGTGTTGATCAATGGCCGGCCGGGCAAGAACTCGGCCAAGGTCAAGCATGATGACTTGCTGCGGATTCGGCCGCCCACGCCTCCCCATCCAGAACCGATAGCAGAAAATATTCCGCTGGAAATTATCTTTGAAGATGAATGGTTGGCGGTGGTGAACAAGCCGCACAACATGGTTGTGCATCCGGCGCGGGGGAATTGGTCTGGAACGCTGGTGAACGCGCTGCGGTTCCATTTTCCCAAGTTGAGCGGGATCAATGGGGATTACCGGGCAGGGATTGTGCACCGGCTTGATCGGGATACCTCGGGTGTGATTTTGATTGCCAAGGAGGAGCTGACCCATAGCGACCTGGGGATACTTTTTGAAACACGCAAGGTTTTCAAGGAGTATGCGGCTCTGACTTACGGGGTGCTGGACAGGGATTCTGATTACATTGAAGCTGCGATCATGCATCACCCCAAAGACCGGACCAAGATGATGGTCACGCGGGAAATGGTTGGGGACGCCAAAGAGGCCATGAGCTACTACGAGGTGGCGGAACGGTTTCAGGGGTACACCTACGTGAAGGTTCAGCCACGGACTGGGCGGACCCATCAGATTCGTGTTCACTTGGCCAGTGTGGGGTGTCCGGTTGTGGCGGACAAAGCCTACACCGCTCATGACCGTTTCATGCTCTCTGAAGCGATCTCGGGGCTTCCCGAAGCAGAGGATATGCCTTTGATGACCCGGCAGGCTTTGCACGCTTATCGGTTGCGTTTTGAGCACCCACGCACGGGTAAGGTGGTTGAGTTCACGGCACCATTGCCGGAAGAGTTTGAAAACACTTTGGCCGCTTTACGAAAACACCGGCCGTGGCGGTCACCCGTCGCCGGCCGGCGTATCTGATTTGGTAACCTTTGGGCTTACTTTGCCGCTGTTTTGCCAGCCAATTCGAGCTTGGCGGTGCGGCGCATGTGGGCGGCTACTTGGTCACGCAGGCGTTCGCCGTAGGCTTCTTTGACATCGTCTTTGGCATCGTCGAATTTCACTTCCTTGCCGGCCTTTTTGTCAACGGTGAGGATGATGTGGTATCCGAAGGGTGTCTCGAC
>CAIWHS010000669.1 GCA_903912515.1 uncultured Planctomycetaceae bacterium | reverse complement strand
GGTCCTGCGCGGCGACCTGCAAGAGGTGATGATCGGCTATTCCGACAGCAACAAGGAAAGCGGCTTCGTCCAATCCGCCTGGGCTCTCCACGAGATCCAGCGCGACCTGGCATCCTTTGCCCGCGAAAACCGTATCGCCGTCCGCATATTCCACGGTCGCGGCGGCGCTGTGGGTCGCGGCGGCGGCCCAGCCAACCACGCGATCCTGGCCCAGCCTCCCGGCGCGGTCAACGGCTCCCTCCGCATCACCGAGCAAGGCGAGGTCATCGCCGATCGCTACGGCCACAAGGCTATCGCCAAAAGGCACCTCGACCAGATCATGAACGCTGTCCTGCGCGCCAGCTTGGGCATCGACCACGGCAAAGTCGAGCCCGCCTGGGAACAAATGATGGACCGTCTTTCCGCCAACGCCCGCCACTCCTACCGCAACCTGGTCTATAAAGATCCCGATTTTCTCGAATATTTCACCCAGGCCACACCCATCACCGAGATTGCCCAACTCAGGCTGGGGTCCCGCCCCGCCAAGCGTGGTGCCACCACCTCCGTCGAGCAACTCCGCGCCATCCCCTGGGTCTTCTCATGGATGCAATCCCGTCACACCTTGCCTGGCTGGTTCGGCCTGGGTGCCGCCCTGTCAAACGCCTTGCAGGAAAACCCTGATAGCTTGAAAACCCTCAGGGAAATGTATTCGGGCTGGCCGTTTTTCCACGCCCTCATCGACAACGCCCAAATGATCCTCGCCAAAGCCGACATGAACATCGCTCGTCTTTACGCCGACTTGGTTATCAATTTCGATGTTTCTAGTAAGATTTTTAACGCCATTGAATCGGAATACCGCCGAACGGTCGAAGGTGTCTGCGCCATCACCAACCAGACCACGCTCCTCGAAAAAATGCCCATCCTCCGCGACTCAATTGGCAGACGCAATCCGTATGTCGATCCTTTGAGCCTCATCCAGCTCGTCCTCCTACGCCGCATCCGGTCCGTCACCACCGACAAAACCGGCCTACTCGAAGCCGTCCTGGAAAGCATCAACGGCATCGCCTCCGGCCTCAAAAACACCGGCTGACCAAGCCACAGGTTCAGGGCCAAAACAACGATAACCCCCCTACATTTCCGGGCGCGTCAATCTACTAGTTGGCGCGCCCTTTTCCTTTTGAAATCCAGCCTCGCTAAAGTCCTGTTGGGTGCATGCATCCACTAATATCGCTGCACCTTCAATCACCCCAAAACCAGTACAATAAACTCCCAACAGTCCAACTAAAAATCTTGCCCACCCAGTTGTGCGCAACCTTCTTCAAGAGGAATGCAATGGTATCCACCCAATCCACCCTTCCATCCCATCTCGATATTGCCTGCATTCGCGATGCTTTTCCCGCCCTGGCTGTCAACGGTCCCACCAACCAGCCCTGGCTTTATTTCGATGGCCCCGGTGGCACACAGGTACCTCAATCCGTTGCACAGGCGATTTCTCACGCCATTCTTTTTGCTAGCGCCAACCGTGGCGCCCCCTTTGCCACCAGTCAGGCGGTCGATGCCATCATGGCAGCCGCTAGCGAAGACGCAGCTGCCTTTTTAGGGGTAAATGCACCCGACCGAATCGTTTTTGGTCAAAATATGACCTCTCTGGCTTTCCATGCCTCCAATGCAATCATCCCCACACTGGCCCCGGGTGATGAAATCATCGTCTCCAATCTCGACCACGATGCCAATGTCGCCCCGTGGGTCCATGCTGCCAAGCGGTCTGGGGCAACCGTTCGCCATCTCGATTTCTGCCGCCACACCATGACGCTCAGGCCCGAAGACCTCGCAAAACTGCTAAGCCCCAAAACAAAGCTCATCGCCTTCACCGCCGCCAGCAACGCACTGGGCTCATTAACCCCTGTCGCCGAACTGGTGCAAGTTGCCCGCGCTACCAATGCCATCGTCATTGTCGATGGCACCCATTACGCTCCCCACCTGCTACCAGATGTCGACAAATGGGATGTAGATCTGTTTTTCTGTTCTGCCTACAAGTTTTTCGGCCCGCATGTCGGGCTGATGGCTGGCAAACACGAAATCCTCAACAGGCTAAAACCTGCCAAGGTTCGCCCAGCGTCTGATTGCTTACCGGTCCGCTGGATGACAGGCACACAAAATCACGAAGGTATAGCCGGCCTCAGTGCCGCCCTCAACTATCTCGCAAGCCT
>CAIWHS010000668.1 GCA_903912515.1 uncultured Planctomycetaceae bacterium | reverse complement strand
GGTGAGCTGCTCAACAGCTTCTGCGCCTCAGGCCAGAACGATGGTGGCATTGCTTTCAAGGGTGGCGGTAGTGTGCCCACCTATGTGGAAAGCTTCTATGTGGCCCCGGTTGATGACACGAGAGGTGTGAAGGTGGGATGATCAGGCTGCGACATACCGCCTAAAAAGGTATCCAATTCTGGTGAACACCGCCCTCTCATCGGGCTTCCCACGAAAAGGCCCCGGGCTCCAAAGCCCGGGGCTTTTTCGTGGGAAGCGGTTTGACCCGAAGTTTGGACGCAAACCTTTCTGTTTACAACTAGCCGGTGCAGGATGATGGGCTGCGCAGCCGGGTCAGGGTGGGAAACCAGTTGACCGATGATTGACCGCCCCTTGCGGGGCGATCAACCTAGAAGTCGATCAACCTGGAACAGGTCATTTGGTTTCCTTGATCCAGATGTTCTTGAAGCTCATCGGCTTGCTTCCATCTCCGTGAGATTGGAGCTTGATGCCGGCGGTCTCGTAGGGTTTGTACTTGGGCTGGCCGATGAAAGCGGTCTCACCCTTGAGAGTGAAGCGGTCCTGCACGAGGATGCCGTTGAAGAGAACGGTGACCGAGGCGGGACTTTCCAGAGATCCGTCTGACTTGAAGCGTGGGGCCGTCCAGGTGATGTCGTAGGTTTGCCATTCGCCAGGCTTGCGCGAGGGATTGGCCAGCGGGATGGCCTGCTTGTAGATACTGGCCGCCATGCCGTTGACATAGGTCTCGTTCTGGTAGCTGTCGAGGATCTGCAGTTCATAGCCGGCATCGCCACCGCCGGTGGAGGCGAGGAACAGGCCGCTGTTGCTGCGGGACTGGCCCTTGAAGGCGGAGTTGTCGGGGAACAGGAACTCGAGGTGGAGCTGGTAGTCCTTGAACTTGCGCTTGGTCTCGATGTTGCCGGTTTTCTTGTTCACCACCATCACGCCGTCTTTCATGATCCACTCGGCCGGTTTGCCATCCCGGGTATTGACCCATTCATCAAGATTCTTGCCATCGAAAAGGATGGTGGCCCCTTCTGGAGCCGGGGTTTCCTTGTAGGGTCCGGGCTGAACAAGCGGGGGAACCGGTTTCCATGCCTCCGTGTCCTCGGGCTTGGGCTTTGTGTTTTTTTCCTGAGCGAACAAATTGGCGGTCATTCCGAAAAGGACCAGACAAACCAGTTTCCAACGGGTTTTCATGATGATAATCCCCAGGTTTCAAAAAAATGGGTCAGCTATTTTCGCAGAGGATTTGATACTAACCAGCCGACTGGCATCATGAAAGGATTTTTGGGAGAAATGCCGTAGCGATGAAATCCTGGGGAAAAGATGGAAAAAAACCGGGAAAACCGGTGACAAGCCGTTCCTTGCCACCAGCCTCCCCGGTTGAGCGGTCAATTACCGGCGGTTGGGCCCGAGCACCTGGCCGGCCAGCATCGAACCAACCATCTGGCGGAACGCCAGCGACTGGTCGATTTTCAAGCCGGGGACGGGAGCAGGCTGGGTTTGCGCCGTGACGCGGATGTTTGTGCCTGGGGCTGGAGGCCTGGGAGGGACAGCCACATTGGCTGCCACAGAGGTGTCTCCCTTGGTGAAGGTTGCCTTCGGACCATCGATCACGGTGGCGTCTGGCAGGGTGATTCGAACCTGATAATCACCCAAACGCAGTCCTTCCACCACACCGAACCGGTATTGGCCCTGCGGGTTGGTGGTGGTGGTGGCGACCACGGAGCCATCCGCAAGGTTGACCAGTTCCACCTTCACTTGGCCCATTCCCGCCTCGCCGCGGTCAGCCCTGCCGTTCGCATTGGCATCCCTGAAAACCTGACCTTTCACTTCCGCCTTGAAGAAGAAGGCGTTTTGTTGCAGGTTGTTGATCCCGGTATTGCGGGCGATCACGGCCGACAGGCTGGTCCGCTCGACCTCCTTCAGGTCGGCACCCTTGAACTTGTTCTGGTACCAGAGCTTGTCGCCGTCCCTCAACCGGGTGAACTGGTCGGTGATGATGGCCCGGGCGGTGGCGCCCAGGCTTGCCCCGGGTAGGTGCTTTTCAGCCAGCACGCCAACCCACAGATCGATTTTATCCACAGACCCGTAGACCTCCTTCAACTTGGCCTGCAAAGCCTTGTCATCGGTGATCTGGCTGAAATCCTTCACCTTGGGCAGGCCATAGGCTGCGCGGGTGGTGTTGTAGTCGCTCAGGCCGTGGTCGCGGCCACGCTGGATATTCAGCGCCGCCAGGTCCATGCCACCTTGCCCGGGCTGGCCGAACAGGAAGTCACGCAACTCATCCACCACCTTCAGGTCCACTTCCTGGCTGGGGTCGCTCACCAGGTATTTCAGGACACCGTCCACCCCAAGAGTTTTCACGATGGTCGGGTTGAAAAAAGCGTCCTTCAGCGGAATGGCAGGCGCCACTTCCTTGCCGTTGTTGTCCATGAACTCGATGTCGCTGCCCACGATGCTGTGGCCGAAGCGGAATCCGGCTGTGGCGAACTCGTTGGCGATGGATGGATTCACTTGTGGTTTGTAGCCGGTGTAGGACTTCATCCCCCCGGACCCCAACAGGGATGGCAACCATTCGTTGTAGGTGATCACTTGCATCTCCCCGATCACCCAGGCGCGAGCCTGCTGGTAGATCTGCTCATCGGTCCAGGTGGGGTTGGCCTTGGCGAATTGTGCGGCCAGCCTGTTGTGCTCCCTGAGGAAGACGGTGTGCAGGCTGGTCAGTTCGGGGTTTTCGCCCACCCTGGAATCACCAGCGAGGAACATGCCTTTTTCATCGGTGGGCAGCAGGTTGCCTTCGCTGGTCTTCATCAGGCCACCGCTCATCGTGCGCAACGAATTGGCAGTGGCGGTGTCGGAACCGTAGACCATCGACCCGTCCAGCCAGGCGGAGATACTGTTCACCTGCTGCCTAGGGTTGGTGGCGCTGGTGCCGGTCTTGGCGTCAAACTCCGAGCGCTTCATCGGGAGTGTCTGCGTGCCGGTCCCGTTGGGGTCGAACGAGGGATCGCCAGTCGGCACCGGGATGGGAAGCGATTCGGTCTTGCCGGTGTTGGCCAAACCCATGTCATGGTCGATGAATTGGCCCCAGGCGTAGACCATGGCGCTCATCAAGCGGTCGTTGGTGGTGCTTTGCCCGTCTTGGTCACTGAGGGCGTTGCTGATCGCCCGGGCGCTGGGCAAGTCGGCACCTGACGGGGTAGAAATACCATCAGCGTAGGCGGCGGGTGCCACACGGATGTAATCGGTCCCAGTCTGGCCCCAGTCGGCATGGGCAAGATTGTTTCCGCTGCCATCCACCGAGTAGAACGGCCCCAAAACGGCTGGGACAGCCCGCTCTTCCAGAGTCAGCAGGTCCAGTCGGGGGGACTTTTTCCTGACAGGGGCCGAAGCTGAAGAGAACCTGAAGCCGAAAAAGGAAAGCGGAAGCAGACTCGAAAAATTGGGGAAACGGCCCATGACTCATCCTCCGAATTGACACCGCTTGGGTGTTTGGCAGCAAGGCCCACAGTCAAAGTGACAGGGTGATTGTGCCTTGTTGCCGCAACGGTAGGTCAGGATATCGGCCTGTCAAAAACTTAAGGTGGATTTCAGGTTCGCTTCATCCAAAAGAATCGTCAGTGCAGGAAAGGCGTTGACTTGTCAGCCCAAGTTCCTTCTATACTCGGGTTCCTGCCACCGTTGTTGGAGTTTCTCCACCACGGTCTGCTGCTGGTCCACAAGCCGGCAGGCTTCCGCCAAGATCAAATGTTCTGCGTTGGCAGAATGTTCCACAACATCTTGCAGCCTGGCAGGCAATTCCTCGGCTGCCAGCAGCTTGACCTACATACTTTCCAATTCTTCCTGCTCCAGGTTGCGCAACCGTTTGCGTCGCTTGGACCGGGTCTGCGAATGTTTTGGCGGCAGCCTCGGCTGCGCACGGTCTCATCCGGGGGCGAAGGCCTTGGGATAGACACCGTTTTTATTACTATCATGATACAATAACAAGAAAATCTTGATTATCTTTATTATGATGGCGTATGGCGCCCAAACCGAATGCAACCGCCACCCTGGTCCACCCCAGTGCGGACACCCGCCGGCCACCAAGACGGTGCTGGGCATCGCGAGGCGCTTCTCGGTGCCGAAGGCAACGAAAAAGCCCCGGGCTGGTTGGGCCCGGGGCATGAAAAGTTGACCGTTCGATTTGCACCGGAGCGGGCTATGGAACTCGGCGCTTGTACAGGCCGGCCAGGGTGGCAGCTTCGGATCAGTTCGCCGGGGGAACCGGCAGGCTGACGCGCTTGCGGATGTCGAGCTCAATCTGGCCGAAGGCCTGCTCGTGGCGCTGGATGGTCATGGCCAAGGCGCTGAGAAGGCGCTTGGCGGTGTAGAAGTTCATGATCAGACGATTGTTGACATTGATCTCCTGCTTGCCCTGAGCGAACGGGTTGGGGTTCAGCGCGAAATCGACGATGACCTCCTCGGGCGTGGCAGTCACGCGCGCGAAGTTGGCGTAGGCGGCGTGGGCGTTGCCCTCGTGCACTTGCATCTCGACCTGACCCTCGGCTTGATTCTCGGCCATGAATTTCTTCCTTACGTTAGTGAAGCAATCAACAAAAACCCGGCAAGGATATTCCCGGCCATCCTTGCCAGACCATTCACATGGTACGGGTCTGCTCCTCAAAATTCTCAAATAAATGTAGCCAGCCGCTTTTTTCAAGGACCCAGAGGTCTTTTCCGAAGGCGGCGATCTGGATCGCGTCGTTCACCTGCAGCATTGCTTCCACCCGATGCCTGACGAGGTTGTAAAGGAAAACCAGGCCGAATCCATCGCGCCTGCCCAACATCACCACGATCTCGCCGCTCGGCCCGAAGGCCATGTCCACCGGGTCCACCAGACCGCCCTTCCTGGTTTCGGCTTCGTGCGGGGGTATTCCCTGCAGTTGCTGCCGGTGCCGCCGGGTGCCGGCCCCGGCGAAATCGGCCGGTATCCACTGGTTCAGTTGGCCGCGTCGCGACCAGGTGATCGACTCCCGTCCATTCCGGCTGAAGGCCAGCCTGAAGTCACCACCCACATCTCCCAAGGTCACCATGTGCGGGGGAGTGCCCGGGTTTTCGGTTTTGTCCCTTTCACCCAGGAACAGGATCCGTCCATCCGTCAGGGTGGCCGCAACCTGGTAACCGATGGGCAAAGCCGCAGGCACAGCCACCAGGCTGGTCACTGGCGCGGGTGATTCGGGCCAGGCCGAGGCGATAAAATGGTTATCCATTCTCCGGAAAGACTGTATTTTTCGGCCTGATGCCGCCAGCAAAATTTCCCGTTCCGCATCCCACACCAGCCCCGAGAGGGGGCCAGGGTCGAGAGGTTGCCATTCTGTCGGGGTCACCTCCGCCGGACTCCAAAGGGAGTCGCCCATGCCGGGGCCAGCCAACCGGTTGAACAGGTTGATCTTTCCCGAACCGTCTGCCAGCGCCATCACCCGGTCGCCCACACACAGGGCCGACCGGTTGGGGGCCCCTTCAACCAGAACCCTATGATCGGCATGGCCCGCCAGCTTTGTGTTGACCGCACCCCGGGTGTCCAACCAGGCGATGGACAAGGTTTCGGGTAGCTGGTTTGTCGGATACAGCCTGCCAAAGGCGACAGCTTGCTCGAGCATCATTTTTCTGGCCGACTCGAGTACCGGGAACGGTTTCGGCCTGAAAGCCAACAGCCGGACCGACATGCCTAGGCCCCCCACGGCCAGCGCGGCAGCACCTACCAGCAGGATCCTGCGCCCGGGTAGACGATGGGCCAAAAGTTCTTTACTAACCAGCAGGTTGACCAGCTCCTGGGCCGAGGCTGGGCGGCGTTTGGGGTCCTTCGCCAGCAG
>CAIWHS010000667.1 GCA_903912515.1 uncultured Planctomycetaceae bacterium | reverse complement strand
GGCATGAATCCCGGGTACCCTGGTGGTCCGACATCGCCCATGCCAACTACTCCCGGTGGTGGCATGAATCCCGGGTACCCTGGTGGTCCGACATCGCCGATGCCAACTACCCCTGGCGGCGGCATGAATCCTGGCTACCCTGGTGGGCCCAGCTCGCCGATGCCAATCAAGCCAGGCGGTGGTTCTCCTCCTCCGGGCACTGCTCCCAAGCCAACCATGCCCGGAGGCGGTGGTGTCGCGCCAACCAGGCCCACTGGCCCTATCAAGCCCCCGCCGGGCACCCCGCCCAAGCCGACTTTTCCCGGTGGTGGTGGTATAAATCCCACTGGGCCAACTTCCCCAACTGGGCCAAAGTTGCCCCCACCCGGCACCCCGCCAATCTTCCCGGGGTTTCCGAGCAACGGCTAATTTTAAAGGCATTCTTTTAAACACCCCGAACCGCAAGATTCGGGGTGTTTTCGTTCCGTAGGGCAGCAACTCCACAAAAATTGGCTGCTGGGGCAAATCCGCAACTTCAAGGGCAAGCGTGGGAAGCATCACAGCCAAGCCCTACAGGGCGAGTGAACTTTTATCTGGACCCTGGGGCATGTGCCTTGCCGAAGTTTGGGGTGTGCCATTCGGGCCCTAAGGCTATCCCCCCGGCCTTCAGTGAGAAGGCCCCAGCTTGATCGGCTACAATTGGTCAGAAGTTTTTCAGTTAGACTGCCACGCCGACCTTGAGATGCTGGAATGAATCGTTCGCTAAAAATAGTATCTGTGATGTTTGGTATGTGTGCGGGTTGTGGTGAGCCTGCGCCGCCCTCGCTGCCGCTTTCGGTTGTGCCCCAAGGCTATGCGATTGTTTCAGGTGATTGGACACCCAATCAGGTTCCAGTTTGCGATCTGGTTCTCACAAGCAAGTCTGCCGAGGATATCCGCGTGAAGGTTGAAGTCACTCGACCCGGGGCAGGCGTGGTTTTTACCGAAACGGTCACTCTGCCATCCAAGGGCCGCGCCTTTGTCAGCGGCCATCTGCGTTCCAAGACCCTCGAAGAGTTGAAGAAGTTGGGTCACATCCAGCCGGGTGATACTGTTGAGCTGAGCAAATATGACTGCAAGCCGCTCATCATCCCTATCCCCGCCGCGGGTGATTTGGAGATCCTTTACCTGTCGCCCGCCAACGGACTTATGGCAATTCCTAGCAAATAACTTGGATCTTCCGCGGCAACTTCTGGGCCCCCTTGGCAGATGGAGCGACTGCACTTTGCGCAACGACTGAACCCGAGACGATGATGCCACATGCCATCGCGTTAGAGGAGGCCGAGTCGATAACCACAGCCGGCTACTTTCCCCATGCGGCCTAGTTGAAATGAGGCTGTTGGCGGTGTATCAACTAGCATGCATGCGCCTATTCCATATTTATGGTAAGGTTATGCTAATTAAGACCACCTGGGCGTGATTGCCCCCTGCTACTGTCACCCCCCAAGGTGGGGCAGGATTTCTCACAGATAATGCTTTTTGGATGACCATGGCCCGTAAACCTCAGCAAGACCGCAGCGTTCTTTCGATGGCCAGAATGCTTGATGCCGCCGAGGCCATTTTCGCAGAGGGCGGGGATAGCGCCCTGACTGTGGAAGCCGTCGTCAAGCGTTCGAAAACATCGGTTGGGAGCTTCTACAGCCGCTTTGGCGACCGGGACGGCCTGCTCAAGTCAATGCACGAGCGGTTTCTTTTACGGCTAGGGGGCGCGGCGCATGTGGCGGCCGCAGCAGCCGGTAACGAAAAAACCCTAGCGGGTGCGATCGAGGTGTTCATCTCCCATGTCTTTACCGGCACGAACGAGTACCGCAATTCATCACGATTCTTCGTTCTGCACCGTTCGGCTGACCCGATCCTGCGTGCCCAAGGCATTCGGGCGAACGCCGTGTTCGCCGGCATCTTCAACATGCTCGTGTTGAGCCATCGCGATGAGATTGCCCATGCCAACCCGGCGACCGCGGCCGACATAACCTGGCGGATGTTGTATGCGGCTTTAGCGCAGCAGATGATGTTCGACGACGAGGAAGTCAGCGGCGTGAAGATGACCATCCCGGCATTGGTACGCGAAATCACATGCTGCCTTGTCGCCTACCTCAAGACAAACTCTGGGAAACGCTAATCGCACTTTCTGGCAGGTGGTGAATTCGCCTGTCAGCCGGCTCTTCGATTCAGCTAGCGGGTTAAATTTCCTTTTCCGAGCTGACCAACGAATGGGCTGAAATTTTTTACTTTTGACTTGGTCGTGCCCGGCCTTAGTT
>CAIWHS010000666.1 GCA_903912515.1 uncultured Planctomycetaceae bacterium | reverse complement strand
CGGGAGATTCCAAAATGGTTTATGAATTACCGCCTGCGCTAAATATCGATCCCCAGCCCTTTCTCGAGGTGGTCGGGCAAATCCAGGCCGAGCTTGCCAAAACCCTGAGCTGGTCGCTGCATACCGAGGATCGCGAAATCCTGGAAGCGGCGGGAAAAATGCTGGAAGGGAGCATGGCCGAGTATCAAAAGGTGGTGCCGGCGGCCATCAGCGAAGCCATGACCGAATACGAGCAGATCAAGCGTGATTTCGTTCAATTGCAGGTGGACCAGGCCGCGCACGCCAAACGGGCCGAGGAGGTGCTGGCGGAAATGCGGGCCGATATTGAGAAGAGCAAGCTGGCGGCAGAGGCGGAAAAGGCCAAGCCCAAATTTGTGCCGTTGAAACCGCGCAGGGCTACCCCCGTTGAAAAGCCGCGGTTCGATTTCACGCCGGGCAAGGACCTGGTGGACTATCTCATTGTCGCCAAAAAGAAAGCTGATAGCCCTTCCGGCGTCCGCAGGCGGTTGAGAAACATCTGGGAAGATTGGGGCACCAATGAATCTCAGACTCCCGTGAAAACTGAGCAGGCCCATTCTGAAACACCCACGGCGGGGACTGCTCAACCCGCAGGTGCGCACACTCCCAATGTTGTCCCGGACCATAGGGCTGAGGATTTTCCGGATCCCTACCTGGAAGAGCATGAAGAGCATGATGAGCATGAGGACCCGTTGGACAGGCCCATGGATCCCTCCAAGATTTTACGCAATATCTGGGAGTAACCGTTCACCTGAAAAGCGATTCAGCTTTATGGTGAGTAATGGTACCCTTTATGTATTGGTAAATTTGAGTGCGATAACTGTGTCAGGTTACAGGCTGAATTTGCAGCTTTTGTTGAGCGAACGCAAAAGCGGATCAAGGGCCTCGAGGAGAAGCTGGGCAAGAACTCGAGCAATTCTTCGCTGCCTCCCTGGACGAATCCACCCGGCTCGAAGAAGCCCGTGGTGAAGAAGTCGACGGGCCCGGTGGCCCGTTGCCCAGCCGGGTCGGCCATACCAGCCTTTCTTTCGATTCCCGCTGAGCCAGTTGCAGGGTGTCGTCCATCATTCTCGCAAGTCCTGCCAAGGGTGCGGGGCTCGCTGCCGAAGGCGAGTGGCGAAGCGGGCGCGTGTGGTTTTGCTGCAAGAAGGCGGGCTGTTGATATTGGAAGGCGATGGTGATTTTTTTGAGTATGGCTGCTTGGGTTACTACCCAGCAGCTTCAATAAAAGGCAGTCTGCACTGGGTCACCGAAGGGGCAGGGTTTGGCTTTTATTGGCCCAACAGCTCCACGCAAGAAGCCGATTTATCTTCAACCAGTGGGAGTCTTGTCGATGGTTCGCAAAGCTGTCGGATTTTGTGTTGTGGCCTGCCTGATGCTGGTGGGGTTGTCACATCCTGCGTGGAGCCAGGCCCCGGATGAAAAGCCCAGGAAGCTGAAAAACAGCATCGGCATGGAGTTTGCCAGCATCCCTGCAGGGAAGTTCTTAATGGGTAGCCCTGCGACCGAGAAGGAACGAAATCTGAATGAAACGCAGCACGAAGTAACGCTGACGCAAGGTTTTCTGATGGGAGTCCATGAAGTAACGCAGGCTCAGTACGGGCAGGTGATGGGCAAGAACCCGAGCCAATTCAAGG
>CAIWHS010000665.1 GCA_903912515.1 uncultured Planctomycetaceae bacterium | reverse complement strand
CCTTCCACGCTGTAATAGGCTGAATGGGGGCTCAAAAGCACCCTAGGATGAACTCTAAGTGCCTCCACATCAAGAGGTTCCCGCTCAACTACATCAATACCCGCCCCCGCCAAACGACCAGATTCCAAGGCCCTAACTAAAGCATTGGTATCCACACACCCCCCCCGTGCCGTGTTCACAACCACAGAATCTGGCGGCAAAAGTGCTAAGGTTTGGTCGTTAATGATATGTTTTGTTTCAGGAGTCAGCAGACAATGAAGGCTAACTGCGGCACACTGAGGCAATAATTCTTGCAAAGAGTCTGCACGTTCCAGACCCAGCATTTTCTCAACACCCGGCCGCAGATATGGATCAAAAAACACCACCCGCATTCCCAAAGCCTTACAGCGAAGCGCCATGGCAGTCCCAATTCGTCCGCAACCCAAAATGCCAATAGTTTTCCCTCGCAACCTTGGAGCCCCAAACATACCCTCAGGGGCCCAACCACCTTTTCTTATGGTTTCGTGCAAAACGCCAAACCGCCTTATTGCCCCCAAAAGCATCATCAAGGCATGGTCCGCCACATCTTCAGTGCCATAGTCAGGAACATTGCAAACCACAATTCCCCGCCCTGCGGCAGCGCTGGTATCTACATTGTCATACCCAACACCACATCGAATAATTGCTCGGCAATTATTCATCATATCTATTGTATTTGACGATATATTTACATCGTGGTAAAGAAGAACAACATCTGCATCCTTCAATCCAGGTTGGGCCGCTGATTCCGAGCTAGCAACAAGCATTCGAATATCTGCGATATCACCCAGAATTTTCTGCTCCACTGAATCTTCAGTCAAATAATCTGGAATCACTACCAAAGGTCGGCTTGCCATAAAAAATCTCCAAGTTGGCTTTACTCACTCCGCTACCTAATTCAAACATCCACTACTTATTTATAATTTAATCCAAGAAAGGCCTATCAACTCACATCACTCTCACAAAAAAACAAACCGGTTAACCTGGAACCTGCTCCGCCAATTTTGCTAACCGGCTGAGAGCAACCATTGAAAGGCAGCCTCTTTATGGAATGGTTCGGTCTTGAACACGGTATTCTTTACGGATTAGAAAGAGCCCGAAATGATTCGGCAACATCCCGCATCATTCTTCTAACTTTTTTAGGGCAGTGGCAATTTGTTTTCGCCATGGCCACAATACTAGCTATACCATTATTGCGCTTTAAAAATCCAAATGGTCCCGCCGCAGCTAAAGGTCTTGTTTTAAGTATTGTTCTTTGCATTGGAATAACAGAATTAACTAAGCGAATTGTCAGTAGAGAGCGCCCAGATATCGTATCTACTGCAGGGAATTACACTAAACCAGAATCGGCTAGCTTCCCTAGTGGCCACGCTTCTTGCTCCATGGCCTTTGCTTTGGCTTTATTGCTCGCCATGAAACGGATCCAAACTCCATTTAAATGGCAGCTTCTCGCTTGGCCCCTTTTGGTTGGATTTGGAATTGGCATTGGAATCACCCGGCTTTACTTGGGAGTTCACTGGCCAACTGACATTATTGCGGGCTGGGCCTTGGGTGCCGCTTGTGCATTGGGTGCGTTTTTTCTTACCGAAACCCGAGAAACTACTTTTTAATGCAATTAGTCGTTGCCCCCGAATGCCCATTCTTCCTCAATCAAGTTTTGCCCCGTGATGGTGTTGATTTAAAGCAGCCGATACGGATAGAGGGTTTCTCTTGAGGTGATTATGGTTTTGTCTGCACCAAACTCGATTCCCGTCAACGATTTGGACAAAAGCCAAACCGGGAATTTTTTGGTTTTGGCCGAGGGAAAGCTTGCGGGAAATAGGATCAGCCTTAATGGATCAATAATCCACATAGGTTCAGACTCAAATTGCGACATCTGGCTACCCCAAGAAGATATAAAGCCTTGGCATGCCCTGCTTGCCAAACTTGAAAATTCTTGGTTCATCAAGTCCTTGGATCCAGCCTTTCCAGCCTTGGTTAATGGTTTTCCAGTTTCAACAGCAAATCTTGAAAATGGCGACCGATTAGGTTTGGGTAAGCTTATATTTCAATTGGAAAACACTGAAAATTTAACCCGGTCTAACCTCGAAGATACTGGCAATTTGCGGGCAGCCATTCGAATCCATGCGGCTGCCCTTTCAGCGGCACATATGGAGTTGCACCAAAAAGAATCCCAACTAATCACTGAAAAACAACGGTGGAAAATTCGTTGTGGCCAAATTGCCAAAGAGCTTTCACGACGCCAGGAAAATTTAAGGAAAAAAACGGCACTACTTCAAAAATTTGCTCTCACTATGCAGGCCCCATCCAAGATTCCTTCCGCCTCCGCACCCGCTGCATCCGGCCTACAATCTGTTTCCAATTTAGACCCACTTGCCCTGATCGGGGCCATTGAAAACCGAACCAAAGAACAACGTAAACGCTTAGCCAAGGTTTATTGGAGTCAGCGATTATCAATTTCCAAGCGCTTCCTAGCTTGGGAAAAAGCTCTGGCACGCCGGGAATCTGCCCTGGAAAGAAGCTGGCAAGCTCTAGTTTCAAAACACAAAAAACAAGAGCTGGAAACAATTGATACAGTAAGCTCCCTCGATCGTCGCGAGGCAGAATTTCGTGAACGCCTGATTGCAACTGAACAGTCTCTGCAAATCCGCGAAAAAGCCTTGAAAAATGCGGAGCAACAATCCTCCGCACAAAATCGTCGTATCAGCGAGGAAACCGAAAGGCTTCGCACCAGCCAACGCGAATGGATCAGCCGGCTCGACGCCCTTCACAGTGAAGAAACTGGCCTAAAGCGGCGGATACAGAACCTTGCCAACCAAATTTCCCAACCACTGCCCCAACTTTCTCTCGATGGTGGCACTCCCTCAGCCTCACCCGGATTTGCAAATTCGCACATCCCCTTGGCGGACCAAAACAATTGGGCAATAATTCTCACAGAATCTTTGGCAATACTGTCAGGCCAAAGAGAAACCCTGATGAAGCAAGCCGAGGCCCTTGCAGCACGCGACCTTGAATGGATTTTAGAACAAAAGGCCGCGTCCGCTGTTCTGGAGGATGGTCTTGTCCGACTTTCGCAACAAGAACATATGCTTTGCGAGAAACATGCCCAACTAGATCGACTGATGGAAGAAAACGCCGAGCTTCAAACCCGTTTAGACGAAAAAAACAAGGCTCTATCGGCCCAACGGCGCCATGAAATGGAAAATGCCGCCGGGCTTCACGCTCGGCTTTCTGCCCAGGAAAGCTTCCTCGAGGAACGCAAAGAACGATTGCGTGAACTCGATTATTCAGTGGAGCGGCTCTCCTCAAGGCACCATGGAAGCGTGTTGCGCTTCCTGGAACTGGCAAAGAATGCTGCCGCCAGGGCGGAAATTCGGGAAAAGACTCTGGAATCTCTCGAAAAAGAATTGCGTGACCAGCTCGGCGAAAGCCAATACCACTGGCAATCCATGGCGCTTGAGAGAGCCGAACTGGAAGGCCTCAGGGCTGAATTGCTTAGTCATAGCAAGTCAAAAAGCGATGGTTTGGCCAGCCGTTTGCTAGCTGCCCGGGCTACTGCTGCAGAACGGACCGCCGGTTGGATACGTGTTTTGGAAGAACAAAGGAAAAAATTGGCCACCGATCTTGGTATATCCCGGTCAACTTGGAAGAGTCTTGCCGATCTCCTCGATGAACTCGAAAAGGCTCTGAAGCAACGGGCCAATCGGGGCCAAGAGGACGACAGTTCAGCTTTTGCCCTCATTAGGCACCAGGAAGAGGCTGCCTTTTGGCGCGAGGAAATGGAAAGAGTTACCTCCGAGCTTTCAGCAAGGTCGGCATCAGCCCAGGAATTCAGGGAAACAATTCCAATTTCAAACCTGCTAGAGAAACCTAGCCCAAGCGGTTCTTTACCTGCTTTCCGGGCCGCCTGACCAGCGCAGCCCCATTTTCCCGCAAATCAGTCCTTTTCCCGGGAATGCTATAAGTCCCATGTCGTATTTTGCCCGGATCGCATTTCATCTAGAATGAAGGCGCCCATTCTTTGGGATCAAGGGGCTGTGGCGGCCACCTTGGGGCCCTGATGAAAGGTTCGAATCAGGATGCTGCTGGGCATTCCAGAAATTGCGCTGGTTTTATTGATCGGCCCACGGGGAGTGGGCAAGAGCAAGTTTGCGGCCCGGCATTTTGAGCCGGGGCAGGTTATATCGTTACCCCAACTTCGCAAACTCATATGCGATCAACCTGATTTACTCGAAGCCACCAACGATGCATCCGAACTCCAGGCCATGTTGGCTGAAATGCGGCTAGCTTGGGGCAGGTTAACCGTTGTCGATTCCACTAATTTACGTCTTCGTACCCGGCAAAACCTTCTTGCGCTGGCAAGAAAATTCCATATCCCCGTTGTGGCAATTGTTTTTGACCTGCCGGATGAAGCAAAAGCCAATGGCAACCGTTTCACAGCATTGGTGCCTGCTCTTCCCGGCTTTCAAGACGGGCTCACGGTAGAACCTCTTGAAGATCAACTGGTAGCGCTCCGTGAAGCTCTTCCGCGGTTGGGGCAGGAGGGGTTTCATCGAGTTTACTTCTTCTCTTCGACAGGGGAACGGGACCAAGCCGTTATTCAAGTTCAACAGTTGGCCTGTAATCGCAAAGACGCACTGGGCCCCTTTGATCTCATTGGTGATATTCACGGTTGCTGCGATGAACTCGAGTCGCTCCTGGCAAACTTGGGCTATGTCCCGAAAAATTCCCCCCACACAGGTAAAACTTGGAGCCATCCGGAAGGTCGCATGGCGGTCTTTGTAGGAGACATGCTCGACCGGGGTCCTCGAATACTCGATACTTACCGGTTGGTTCGTTCCATGGTGCTCGCAGGCACCGGTTTGGCTGTGCAGGGCAATCACGAGCTAAAAGTTTATAGGCACTTCAAAGCTGCCAAACCCGAACCCAGGCCATCCATCCTTCAAACACTTCGCGAAATTGAGGAACAGGCCGCCGAGGTTCAACAAGAAATCATTCGCGAGATCGTTGAATTCATTGAGCACCTGCCACACCATCTTGTTCTGGATAACGGTCGTTTGGTTGCCGCACATGCCGGTTTACGCGAAGACCTCCAAGGAAGGGACTCCGCACTGGTTCGAAACCAGGCGCTTTTTGGCGACCCAAATGCCCGATTCGATGATGAGCCGGATGCTGCTCGGCTTGAGTGGGTTCAGCAATACAGGGGTAAAGCACTCGTGGTTTACGGGCATACACCAGTTTTGGAATCAATCCTTGTTAACCGCACCATTAACATCGATACCGGATGCGTTTTTGGAGGCAGACTCACTGCATTGAGATACCCGGAACTGGAAGTACGCTGGGTAGAATCAAAAAAGGCATATGCCTCTCAAAGGCGCGGCGGATTTGACCCGGCTTTTCAGGAACGACTTGCCAGGCGCCCTCATGATGTGAACTACCAAAATCAAACCCCTGACCACTCCCAAACTGCAAATTTGGGGGATTGTTCTAAAACCAGCTCACAGGCGATTGACACAACGCCACCATCAACGCCTAGCTAATTATTTGGCACAGCAGTTCGCCCACCCGAATGGTCCCGCCCCATGAAACCAGAAAATGAAAAACCACCGGGGAAAGACCTGCCCACCACTCCTCCAAGTGTTGAATTGCTCCTTGAAAAAATCCGCTTGGGCCAAAAACCGGCTGTTGAAACCCTTCTAGACCGCCATCGCGAACCTTTGCGGAGAATGATCGGCCTCAGGCTTGATCCCGCTATCGCCGCCCGGGAAGACGCAAGTGACATCGTTCAGGATGTGCTCCTTGAGGCGCATAAACGAATTGAAAATTACCTGAAAAACCCCGTCATGCCCTTTCACCTCTGGCTCAGACATATCGCCAAAGACCACATCATTGATGCCCATAGGCGGCATCGCCTTGCACAACGCCGTTCCATCGATAGGGAGCAACCACTAGTCCGTAACGGACTGACCGATCAATCCTCCATGGAAATTGCCCGCCACTTGGTTGATGGCGGAATTACACCGGCCTCCGAGGCTGTTCGCAAAGAATTGGCGGAACGCGTCCGGTCTGCCTTGGATGAATTAGAACCCGATGATCGTGAAATCATACTAATGCGGGGCATGGAACAAATGTCCAACCAGGAGGTCGCCGAGGTTTTGAATTTGACTGAAGCGGCAGCTTCCATGCGACATCTGCGGGCCCTACGAAAATTAAAGCTGGTTTTAGCCCCGGAAACAGAAAACGGTTAATTCCCAAATGCCCGAAAACCAACTGCCGGTCGATCGTGAAGAACTCCTGGCCACCCTGCTTGAATCACTCCTTGACACCCAAAAAAAAGGGTTTGTTCCTGATGTGGCCGCGCTTGCGCGCTTACACCCAGAATTGGCCACTGAAATTCACGAACTATGGGCCACCGCTAATTTGGCCGGGAACCTATCGCATGGAAAATCTCCCAGACAACAACACAGGCATGAGACGACGGTATGGAGCCCCGGTGCCACTTCCATGGATCGTAAATTTTCTGCCGATTGGGCTGAGCAACTCCCGCGCGATTTTGGAGATTTCCTTCTAGTTAAAATGCTAGGCAAGGGCGGCATGGGCGTTGTTTTTCACGCCCGACAAAAAAGCCTTTCCAGGGTTGTCGCCCTCAAAATGATCCGGCAGGGCGAAGGTGCCGCCCCCTTGGAGCATGCCCGCTTTCAGGCTGAAATCATTGCTGCAGCACGGCTCGACCACCCCAACATCGTTCCGGTGCTGGAATCAGGTATTGCTGAAAACCAGCCTTTTTTCACGATGCCGTTAATTCACGGACAAACCTTGGCGGTCCGTTTGGCTGGCGGGCCTATGGAGCAAAGGGAATGTGCCAAGGTCATCGCCCAAGTCGCTGAGGCCATTCATCACGCCCACCAGCATGGCCTTCTCCACCGCGATCTTAAACCTTCCAACATTCTCCTAAACCCTTCTGGAATACCCCTAGTTACCGATTTTGGCTTATCCAAAGTGATTCCAAGCATCATGGATATTGGAAGAGATACACCAGGAAACGAACCTGAACGCCTGACATTGAGTGGTGCAATAATTGGCACTCCCTGCTATGTCGCCCCCGAACTGGTAAACCGCGCCTTTGGCAATCCAAGCCCGGCAAGCGATGTCTATTCCCTTGGAGTCATCCTGTACGAAATGCTCACAGGCCGCCCCCCTTTCCGGGCCGCTAGTGCCGTTGAAACCTTGCTTCTGGTTTTAGACCAAGAACCTGTCAGGCCAACCCTGCTAAACCCCAAGGTGAACCGCGACCTTGAACTTGTCTGTCTAACCTGCCTCCAGAAACAACCGGCCACGCGTTACCAATCAGCAGGCGACTTGGCCCTTGATCTGAACGCCTGGCTTGAAAAGAAACCCCTCAAGGTCCAGCAGGGCGGCCTTTTCAATCCGCGGGTGTGGGTTTCCCGCATGCTGAGGGAAACCCACCACGCCACCGTGTTGGAGAACTGGGGACTTTTGTGGATGTGGCACGGGGCCATGGTACTTTTGCTGTGTGTGTTCACTTGGCTCATGCACCAAGGCGGAATGGATCACCCTCTTGGATATTTGGCGCTTTGGGGGGGCGGATTGGTTATTTGGGGTGCCATATTCTGGAAACTACGCACTAGAGGTGGCCCGGTTTTGTTTGTCGAGCGCCAAGTCGCCCACGCCTGGGCTGGGTCGGTCGTCGCGGTAATCTTGGTTTTTTTCTCGGAAATTTTGATGGAGTTACCCCCTTTGAAACTTTCCCCGATGCTACCCGTCATCACCGGTATGCTTTTCGTGGTCAAGGCTGGCACATTATCGGGCGAATTTTACCTGTTCGCCTTAGCCAATTTCCTCATTGTCATTCCAATGGCATTGCTGCCAGAAATGAACCAGCTCCTTTTTGGAATCGTTCTGGGGCTTTCCTTTTTTATCCCTGGCCTGAAATACCACCGTCAGAGCCTCAAATCCCATCAGGCTGACAAAAACTATGATTGATCAGGGTCCCGTCTTCAATTTTTCCATGCTCACAATCACAATTTGCGGGCTTTCCCGAAAAACCTCTACTTTCCCAATAGCCAAAACCTCTTTCCCTACCAGATCTGTGGACGGATCTTTGATTCCCTTTTCGTCAAGCGCCTTCTCCAACTCCTTCATTTCCAAGACCACTGTCACATTCGACTTGTCACGATAATTGTCATGCGTGTTCAGGAACACTCTGGAACCATCCTTAGCCTTGCCCGCCGAAGCCACACGAAAACGCAAACGGACATCCTGGCCAATCCGCGATGCCACACCGGATGGTTCAATTTCCCCATCCAGCAATTCAGGCCTCAGAGCAGCGGGGCCTTTGCGCTGGATCACACCTAGTGAAAACCTCGATGAAACCACCAATTCCCCTAATTCATCTCGTAGCTCCAAACGAATTTCCGGATCCTTTTTAGACCAATCGACTCGTACTATTCCAAAATGATTGCCCCAAGGCATGGCTGCGACACGGTGCCGGTTAGCTTCCACCATGCGAAACTTGGGCGCCCCTTGATTGATGCCGCTGGCAGTCAACTCGAATAGCGGGTAGCCACCTGACCTGGCAGGCATAGTAGAAATTTCACCCAAGTGCCTATCACCGCTCAGCAGAATTACCCCATTAGCTTCGGTTTTATCAACCAAATCTATAAATCTTGCCCGCTCCCTTGGGAAATTTGCCCATTTTTCAAACGGGTGATCTTCGGATACCAACTGAATGCTGGTCCCAATCAACCTGACTTCCGCCTCCTTTTTTAATTCACCTTCCAGCCAAGCCCACTGGTCCTCACCCAAAATCCTTGATTTCGGGTCATCGATAGGCACATATTCACCTTTCCTCCCTTCTTTTTTTGCCAGTGGTGTTCTCCCCCAACGAGTGTCCAACAAAATGACCTGAACCCTTCGGCCTTTGGGGCCAAATATCCACGATTCATAAATCCCCTCACGGCCAGCCCGGGGATCCTTTGCCCCTTGGCCAAGAAATTCCAGAAACAAATTTTTGGATTGGACCTTCTGGGGATACTCCACTCCAGCATCATTTTCGCCGTAATCATGATCATCCCAGGTGGCCAGCAGAGGCCGCCCCTGACGCAGCTTTACGAACCCCGGATTATCAATCAACTTTTGGTATTTGGCCCGCAAAACATCAACATTTGCGCTATCGCCATATATATTGTCACCCAGAAGCACTACCGCATCCGGCTTAGCCGCTGCCATGGCTTCCCAAACCGGTGCGGGACGATCCTGCCTGGCGCACGATCCCACTACAACTGTGCTAATAGGTGATAGCCCAGGCTCCCCTTGAGGGAGTCCTGACTCCTGGGTCTGTAAAACAGCCAAGAAAGTGAGGCAACCTAGACATGAATTGATCATTCCACCGGCCTTTTAAAGTAAAAATCTTGCCTGATAACTTAAATATACATGCAGCCACTAGATCCGAAGACGGTCAAACCATTATCTTTCAGCAAAAATTCCTTTGAATTGCATTTGAGTGATTTCAGGCATGGCGACCCGCCTAATTAAGATAAATTCAACCAATTAGTTCCCCTTAAAAACAAAAGCGTATTGGGGGAATTGAAAAGTGGACCGCATTGGTCAACAATGAGTTCTGCGGGAACAGCGCCCCGTCTTATTGTCAGTCTCCCTAGGAATTGCAGGATTTAATTAAATGATTCACCTAATTCGCACTCTGACCTTGGGCACAGCAATCGCCTCCTTGACCCTAATTCCTTTGGCAACCAACGCCCAAGAAAAGAAGGCCCCCATTAAAAAGGGAGGAGAGATTCAGGTTCGTGAAGGAGCCGATGGAAAATTCCGCTTTCAAGTCCGCAACGCCGATGACAAGTATTTGGCTGGTTCTCTCACAGGTTACGAAGATAAAAACGACGCACTTAAGGCTGCTGCCGAGTTCAAGGCCATTGTTGGCGAATCCAAAGTGGTTTTCTCAAAAGTAACAGCCAAAGATAAAGATGATGATGCAAAGGATACAAAAGCAGCTAAGGATTTAAAAACTGCCAAGGACTTAAAAGATGCGAAGTCCAAGACACCCGCTCCCAAGAACTGATTTCAAAAAGCTAATACGCTGATAAAAGATCAAGGCGGGCCTGTCTCAGGCCCGCCTTGATCTTTTAAGGCAAATCTATGGCCAAAAATTGCCCACACTACAAACGGGAGCGTATGGGAATCGAACCCACTGAGAGCCTTGTTCAGACCCCCCGCTGGTTTTGAAGACCAGGGCCGGCACCAGCCGTACAAACACTCCCCTCCATGCATGGAGATGTTATTACTCTAACCCGCCGGTACTCCTGGACAAGATAAAACGACTAGATGTGCCTAAAACTGGTTTCATATGCATAAGTCTGATAAATTTAAATTTTGATTCATAGTTTGGATGACAGCATATGGCCCATCAGGATTGGAGCGGAGCTGGATTGCTTTTGGCCTGGCAGGGCGTGTCAGGGTGGGAAGTTCTATTGGCTGAACGAAATGAGCCACCTTATTTGGGATATTGGTCTGTGCCCGGCGGTGGAAGCCATTTTTCTGATGCAGCCCCATTCGATACAGCCCTCCGCGAATTGGGCGAAGAGTTGTTTCAGGGCATTGCCCTTCAGCCTTTAATGCGCCCATTTCTTGGCGGCGATTCGGCCAGCTCCCTTGCAAAATGCCAATCTCACACAACCCCCGCAGGCCGGCCTTGGCGAACCTTCATGTTGCCCTTGGCAAAAAAAATCCCGCTGGAAGCCTTGGCCATCAACTTTGCCGAAGTGCGCCAAGCCCGATGGTTCACTATTCCCGGCCTACCCGGACTCATTCACCCGTGTGTGCCTGAGTCTCTTGATCATTTCCAGCTGCGTTAGGCCTCTCCTCCCCCTTTGGCACCAGCACTAAATCAACTTCTTCCCTGCCCGCGTTTTCACCTCTCCGATTCACCCGCACCCACCGCATTGGGTGCCCATTTAATGGGTTAAAATCAACTGTCAAATAATCCCTTGGTTGTAAACCTGGCAGATAAGTTTCAAGTCGCTCAAAAAGTGCGGGACCATTCCAGCCAATGGCCTCTTTAACAGGTATAAACGCCCCATTCTTGCTAGCCTCAACCAACTGGCCTTGGCGAAATCTCAATTTCAATCGATCGGTCATCGGCTCAGTTTTAACACCACCCAAAGACATTGCCTGTTCTTTCAGCCGCACCAATAGGGTGTAATCCACTGGGCCACTTTTCGCCCAGAGTAGCTTGGACTTTTCTATTTCAACCAAGGAAAGCTGCAGTTCTCGATTAAATAAAACCGGAATCAAACCGGCAGCTAAACCAGCAAGTAATAAAAAAACAAAAAAGAATCGCCAGCCATTTGATTTCATGTCTGTCGCCTTTGACCATTTCCATAAACGGTCAAGGCTTTGG
>CAIWHS010000664.1 GCA_903912515.1 uncultured Planctomycetaceae bacterium | reverse complement strand
GGAAGCAACCGGGAAAGTGGTGGAAACCATAACTCTGAATCACAAAAAAGCCCAAATCGCAAGGATTTGGGCTTTTTTGTTATAAATAGTTTTACTTGATGGCGGTCATGGAGTTGCCCGGAAAGGCAATGGGGCTCGCTTGGGAGAATACAGATCCTGTAGCGCGACCACGTCGCAATCGTGGTTTTTGAGGGCCCGGAAAGCTTCCAAAGCTGCGAAAGCTGCCGCAATTGTGGTGATACAGGTGACACCATGACCTACGGCGGCAGCACGAATGCGACCTTCGTCGGTACGGGCACCCTTTCCACTTGGGGTATTGATTACGAGGGCGATGTCGCCATTTTTCATCAAGTCGATCAGGTTTGGACGGCCTTCCTGAAGTTTGACCACCTCTTCGACCTCGACCCCTGAGTCGCGGAGCAACTGGGCTGTTCCACGGGTGCTGGCCAATTGGAAACCCAATTCGGCCAAGCCTTTGGCAATCTGGATCGCATCGGGTTTGTCGCGATCGGTCACGGAGATGAAGATTTTTCCGGATTCGGGCAGGGGGCTGCTGGCGCCGAGTTGGCTTTTTGCAAAGGCGATGCCGAAGGACGCATCGATGCCCATAACCTCGCCAGTTGAGCGCATTTCAGGGCCGAGGATGATGTCGACCCCTTGGAATTTGTTGAAGGGGAAAACGCTTTCCTTGACGGAGAAATGTTTAGGGACAATGGCCATGCCCCGCAGGCCCACTTGTTCGAGAGTTGCCCCGGCCATGACCAAAGCGGCGAGTCGTGCGAAGGGCACGCCTGTCGCCTTGGAAACAAAGGGGATGGTACGACTGGCCCGAGGGTTGACTTCGAGTACAAAGATTTGGGCTTGGCTTGAATTTGCAGAGGCATCTGAAGCATTGGGCAAGTTTTTGAGCCCCACCACAGCGAATTGCACATTCATGAGGCCGCGAACCTTGAGGGCGAGGGCCATCGCAGAGGTTTGGCGCTGAATTTCCTCGACCACGGATGCGGGCAAGCTGTGTGGGGGCAGAACGCATGCGGAATCGCCCGAGTGGATGCCCGCTTCCTCGATGTGCTGCATGACGCCACCGATGAAGGTGGTGGTGCCATCGCAAATGCAATCGACATCGACCTCGATAGCGGATTCAAGAAATTTGTCGATGAGGATGGGCTTGCCCGGGGACAGTTCGATGGCATTGTTGACATAGCGAGTGAGGTTGGCGTCGTCGTAGACGATTTCCATACCCCGGCCGCCGAGAACATAGCTTGGGCGCACCAGAACAGGAAAGCCAACTTGCTTGCTGACGCGCAGGGCCTGCTGGAGGTCAGTGGCAATTCCGCAAGGAGGTTGGGCGAGGCGGAGTTCCTCAACCATTGCCTGGAAGCGTTCACGGTCTTCGGCGGTGTCGATACTGTCGACGCTGGTGCCGATGATGGGCGCTCCGGCCGCCTCGAGCGCCCGGGCCAGATTGAGCGGGGTTTGACCGCCGAACTGGACAATGAGGCCGCGGGGGTTCATTCGTTCGACGATATTGAGGACATCTTCTGTGGTAAGGGGTTCGAAAAAGAGATAATCGGAGGTGTCGTAGTCGGTTGAAACCGTTTCAGGGTTGGAGTTGACCATGATGGATGCAAAGCCAGCTTCGCGGAGGGCGAACGAGGCCTGGCAGCAGCAATAGTCGAATTCAATGCCCTGCCCGATGCGGTTGGGGCCACCGCCCAAGATCATGATTTTTGGGCGGTTATCGGCATTGATTGCCTCGTCGTCTATTTCAGTTGTTGTGGTGCCGTCGGGCAGGACTTTCAGGGCAGGCCGCTCGTAGGTTGAATAGAAATAGGGGGTGTAAGCCTCGAATTCAGCGGCGCAGGTGTCGACCCGCTTGTAGACCGGCACGACGCCCTTTCCCTTGCGAATGCGGCGCACCTCGGACTCGGTAGATCCAGTGGCATGTGCCAACTGGCGGTCGGAGAAGCCGGCCTGTTTGACTTGCCATAGCAATTCGGTTTCGACCCCCTCGATTCCGTCGGCCCCGGCCAGTTTGAGGGGTGCTTCGAGATCGACAATTTGTCGAAGCTGAGCCAAGAACCATGGGTCAATTTTGGTGCGGTCGTGTATTTCGGCATCGGTAAAGCCGGCTAGCATGGCGTATCGGATGTACCAGATGCGGTCGGCATTTGGAGTTGCCAGCTTTTGGATGATTTCTTCGGGTGCAGGTTGGCTAGGGGTGCCCCAGAGGTCTTTTGCATCGAGTCCTAGGCCAAAGTGGCCGGTTTCAAGGCCGCGCAATGCTTTTTGGAGTGATTCGCGAAAAGTTCGACCGATAGCCATGGTTTCCCCCACCGATTTCATTTGGGTGGTGAGGGTGGGATCGGCCTCGGGGAATTTTTCAAAGGCCCAGCGAGGAATCTTAGTGACGACATAATCGATGGTGGGCTCGAAGCATGCCAGGGTTTCCCGGGTGATGTCGTTGCGCAATTCGTCGAGGCGATAGCCGACAGCCAGTTTTGCGGCAATTTTGGCGATTGGGAAGCCGGTGGCTTTGCTTGCCAGGGCGCTGGAGCGGGAGACCCTTGGATTCATCTCAATGGCAACCATATCGCCATTGGCGGGGTTGATGGCAAATTGAATATTGCTGCCACCGGTGGCGACACCAATTTCCCGGATGATGTCGAGAGATGCATCGCGGAGTCGCTGATATTCTTTATCGGTAAGGGTTTGAGCCGGGGCGACGGTGATACTGTCGCCTGTGTGGACCCCCATTGGGTCGAAATTCTCAATGGTGCAGACAATGACCACATTGTCGGCGTTGTCGCGCATGACCTCGAGTTCGTATTCTTTCCAGCCGAGGATGGATTCCTCAACGAGAACCTCGCCTACAGGACTGAGTTCAAGTCCGCGGCGGATAAGATCGGTGAATTCCTCGCGGTTGAATGCAATGCCGCCACCGGTGCCACCGAGTGTGAAGCTGGGTCGAAGGACGCAGGGAAGACCGACTTCCGCGATTACCTCGAAAGCTTTTTCCATGGAATTAACCACGCCGCTTTTTGGGACGCCGACGCCGATCTTGCGCATGGCCTCTTTGAATTTTTGGCGGTCTTCGCCTTTATCGATTGCGATCGGGTCTGCCCCAATCATTTCGACGCCATATTTTTTAAGCACGCCGTGCTTGTTGAGGGCCATTGCGGTATTGAGGGCCGTTTGGCCGCCGACAGTTGGAAGAACTGCGTCGGGTCTTTCTTTGGCGATAATTTTTTCGACGGTTTTCCAGTTGATTGGCTCGATGTAGGTTCGATCGGCAATTTCGGGGTCGGTCATGATGGTGGCTGGGTTTGAATTAACCAGCACCACCTCGTAGCCCTCTTCTTTGAGAGCCTTACAAGCCTGGGCGCCGCTGTAATCGAATTCGCACGCCTGTCCAATGATGATGGGGCCCGAGCCGATGATGAGGATTTTTTTGAGGTCGGTGCGCTTGGGCATGATGGAAAACCGGTCCTTACTTGGTTTTAGGTCAATACACCCGGGTTTGGAGGCATGCACACGCACCCGGCCCGTAAAACGGGTCGGGTGAAATGAATGTTCCGGTGGGGGGTGCGTTGAGCCCCTTGTTATTGTGTAGGATAGAGAATTGTGGCCCGATTCCAAGGACGGCGGGCTCAAATAAAGTAGCTTTCTCAAATGCCATGCTGGGTGTGTTTCCCAGGGTACAGGAGGGCATTTGAGGCCAAGGATGGCAGGGTTGAATGGGCTGGCTATTTCCCACCGCCGCTTTCAATGGGTTTGGGCCATCGGCCTTTCATGGCTGGGGTACCTCCAGAGCCACTTTTGTTTCCGCTGGAAACACCAAAACCCTGCTAAAAAAACTCGCTGAAATTTGTCCCAGAGGTCAGTCTGGTGTGTATGCGTTGGTGAATGGGCGTGGGGAGCTTTATTACCTTGGAAAGGCGAAGTGTTTGAGAACTCGCCTTTTGGGGTATTTCAACCCGAGCAGCCGGAAGGCAAAATCGGGCAGGTTGGCGCGGGTTGCGCGGACGATTTGGTGGGAGCCAGTTCCTGACGAGTTTGGTGCGTTGCTTCGCGAGCTGGAACTGATTCGGAAAATGGCCCCGACCTGCAATGTGAAGGGGATTCCCGAAGATCGAACCCGTTTTTATTTGGAGCTGACGGGTGGCGCTGCGCCTTATTTGAGGGCGGTGAGGCAAATCAAAGCTGGGGCAACACGGCACTGGGGACCGCTTCCTTGGACGCGACGGATGCGCGAGGCCATACGGGCTGTGAATTTACATTTCAGGCTGAGGGAGTGCCCGCGGCCACATCCTCCCCTTTTTCCTGGTGGCAGTGCTTTGTTGATGTTGGGTCAGGCAGGCGGACCATCGGGGTGCATGCGGCATGGATTGGGTCTGTGCATTGCGCCGTGCCTGGCGGGTGCGAGCAGGCAGGAATATGGGAATGCTGTGGGCGCTTGCCTTGCCTTTTTAGGTGGGGATAGTGTTGCCACGGTAGGGCTAGAGCGGGCGATGCACGCAGCGGCTAGCGAAACAGATTTTGAACGGGCTGCGACCCTGCGGGACCGGATGCAGCAGATGGCTTATTTGCAGGCGCATTTAGGGCGG
>CAIWHS010000663.1 GCA_903912515.1 uncultured Planctomycetaceae bacterium | reverse complement strand
ACTCTTTTAAGTAAGTTAGCATCGATCCTTCCTAAAGACGATCCCCTGGTGAAGCCCCTGGAAGCTGTTTTGGGGGAGTTTCATGTGGATAACATTGATCGGTTGGAAGGATTTCTTGGCCAGGCTGAAATATTAGAGAAATCCAAGAGAGCTACAGATGGCAAAAGTGTCGGTAAATTGGCCGCATTGGCCGTGACAGGATGGTGCCTCGGAAAGGCTTCAGCGGAAGATAAACCTGATCGCGCCTTTCAGATTTGGAAAAATAGGAATTTCATTTTGTCAACTTTGAAACTGGCAAGTAAAGCGGCAAGATCAAAAGCCGTTTCGGAGGAAATAAAAGGTAGCTTTTTATCTCAATTTGAGGAAAATGCGTTAATTATTGGCAATCTTCCACCTATTCAAGGGGAGGTCCAGATCAGCAAGGAGGCCAAGGAGGTTGTACCTGAAGCGGATAATCCATCAAAGCCAAGATATCATTATCAGTTACCGCCTGGATATCACCCAGGCAGAAAGTGGCCCATTCTTGTGGTGCTTCATGGTTCTGGAGAAAAACCGCAAGAACATCTTGCCAAATGGTCAAAGCAGGCAGGTGAGGAGGGGTACATTTTGCTGGCCCCACACTGGGAGTTGGGTGGGGCAAAGTCCGGATATGCTTACAGTCCAAGGGAGCATGAGGCTGTTTTAGGGGCCATTCATTCCGCCAAGCATAAATTTAGGATTGATGATGAACGTGTTTTTCTTTTCGGGCTGGATGGTGGGGCAAATGCAGCGTTTGATATTGGCCTTTCACATCCTGATTATTTTGCTGGTGTTATACCCATGTCTGGTGGGGCATTTTATTTTGCTTCGGCCTATTGGCGTAACGCACAACAAGTTCCATTTTATGTGTGTAATGGAGATTATGCAGGAGATTTGAATCTCAAAAATCGTGAAATATTTACTAATTGGGCAAGTCGCTCTTTTCCAATGATTTGGTCCCAATACAAGGGCAGGGGAGTTGAATGGTTCGCCGGGGAAACTACACAAATCTTTGATTGGATGAGGCCTAAAAAAAGGTTGTACAGTTTTTCTAGCTTGGGAAATGGTGGCGGGCTCGGAGTGCTTGCTAATGATTATCGATCTTTGAGGCCTACAGATGATAGTTTCTATTGGCTTGGATTTGGTGAAATAGCTAAATCTTCCCAACTGACCGGGGATAAATGGAATCAAGCCGTGCAGCCAGCAGCACTTTCTGCTTGGGTCGATCGAGCTGCAAATAAAATCAATATCCGCAGTAGTAATTGTGTTGAAGTCGTTGTGAAATTGGTTCGAAATAGTCAGGGTGAAGGTGTGGTTCGAATGGATAAACCAATTTCAATAATGCACAAGATTGCTACTGTTTGGAATCAGAAAAAAGTTGATCCTGATTTGGAAACAGTATTGGAGGGTGTTATTAGCCGTGGCGAGAGAGAGATTTTGATATTGAAAGAAGTTCGTTTCAAGCCTTGATTTTTTTAAAAACTGAGCGGCGTCGGTGTAACCCGATCACCGCTGAGTGCCTAAAGTTTATTGATGATTAAGCTCTAGTGGCTTTGATAATTTTTACATCGGATGTCGGTACATCGGAATGGCCTGACTTATT